>JALYTR010000322.1 GCA_030854165.1 Pseudomonadota bacterium
CACGGGAGCGCCGCCGGGAATCGGCTTGGCGTCCAGGCGCGGCAGGGCGGCGACCATGAAATTTCGCCAGATCTCGGCCGGCGCGCCGCCGCCGGTGACCCGGCGCATGGGCCGGTTGTCGTCCTTGCCCACCCACACCGCGGCGGTGAAGCCGCCGGTGTAGCCGACGAACCAGGCGTCGCGGTAGTCGCTGGTGGTCCCGGTCTTGCCGGCCAGGTCATAGCCGCCGATCCTGGCCCGTCCGCCGGTCCCCGAGACGATCACCTGGCGCATCATCTGGATCATATAGGGCAGCGCCGGATTGCCGATCACGCCCTCGCGCGCCGGCGCGCCGTGGTCGTAGAGCACCTTTCCGGCGGCCGTCCGAATGCGCTCGATGCCATAGGCGTGGACCCGGTAGCCGCCGTTGGCGAAGGCGTCGTAGGCCTGGGCCATCTCCATGGGGCTGACCTCCACCGCGCCCAGGGCCATGGACGGATCGGTCTGGATCTTCGAGGTGATGCCCAGGCGATGGGCGGTTTCGGCCACCCGCGCCGTCCCCACCTGGTTGGCCAGACGCGCCGCGACGGTGTTGATCGACTGGGCCAGGGCCGTCTCCAGGGTCATGGGCCCCAGGTAGCGGCCGTTGTAGTTGCGCGGCGACCAGTTCCCGATGGTCAGCGGCTCGTCGACGACGCCCTCGGAGGGGGTGTGGCCGGTCTCCATGGCGGTGAGATAGACGAACGGCTTGAACGCCGAGCCGGCCTGGCGGCGGGCGGCGGTGGCGCGGTCGAACTGGCTGTCGGCGTAGATGGCGCCCCCGACATAGGCGCGGATGCGGCCCTCGCCGTCCAGGGCCACCAGGGCGCCTTGCTGAACGCCCTCTTTCGCGTGGGCCGCCACCCCGCCGCGCACTGCCTGTTCGGCGGCCGCCTGGATGGGCAGGTCCAGGGTGGTTTCGACGACCAGATCGGCGACCGGCTCGCCCACCTGGGCGCGGACCTGGGCGTCCAGCCAATCGACGAAATACTGCGCCCTCTGGTCGGCCAGGGTGGTGGAGACGCGGACCGGCTGGCGAAAGGCGGCGTCGCGCTGGGCGTCGCTGATGAAGCCAAGCTTGGCCATTTCGTCGAGGACCACGGTGGCCCGCTTGGCGGCGCGGACGGAGTTGGCGGCCGGGTTGTAGCGCGAGGGCCCCTTCATGGCCCCGGCCAGAAGGGCCGCCTCGCCCAGGGTCAGTCCCGCGGCCGGCGTGTTGAAATAGCGCTTGGAGGCGGCCTCGATGCCATAGGCGCCGCCGCCGAAATTCACCCGGTTGAGATAGAGGGCGAGAATCTGCTTCTTGCTGAAATGCATCTCCAGCCACACCGCCAGCACCAGTTCCTGGGCCTTGCGGCGATAGGTCTGGGCGGGGGTGAGAAAGAGGTTGCGTGCCAGCTGCTGGGTGATCGTCGAGCCGCCCCTCAGCGCCCCGCCGGGGTGGGCGAGATTGTAGATCTCCGATGTCAGCATGCCCCAGGGGTTGAAGCCGAAGTGGTGGTAGAACTGGTGATCCTCGATGGCGACGAAGGCGGCCGGCACATAAGGGGGCAGGGCGTCGATGTCGGCCGGCGGCGCGTACTGGCTGCCGCGCACCGCGACCACCGCCCCGGAACGATCCAGATAGGTGATCGAGGGCTGGCGGCTGACATCGTAGAGCCTGGAGGTGTCGGGCAGGCCGGTGGCGAACACGGCCAGGAACCCGGCCGCGAAGATCAGTCCCCAGACCGAGAGCACGGCCGACCAATAGAGAAAGGCGCCCAGCGGCGTCCGCCGGCCCCGGGGCGGCGGCGCGGCCGGCCCGCCGCTTTGCGCGTTCGCCATGCGTGGTTCCCTGCGAGTGCGCCCTTGAAGCCTCTTCTAGCCGACGCCAGCCAAGCGCGCGAGAGGATTGACGGGCGCTTAAGACGGCGCCCTTCCGCCGGCCGGTTGGTCCTGCCATAAGACCGCCGGTGTCCCCCACCCTCGACCAGGCCCGCGATGTGCTCGCGCGCACCTTTGGCCATGCCGAGTTTCGCGGCCTGCAGGCCGGGGTGATCGCCGAGATCCTGGCCGGGCGAAACGCGGTCGCGGTGCTGCCCACGGGCGGCGGCAAGAGCGTCTGCTTTCAGATTCCGGCCATCCTGCGGCCTGGAGTCGGCCTGGTCGTCTCGCCGCTCATCGCTCTGATGAGCGATCAGGTGGAAGCCCTCAAGCAACTGGGCGTGGCGGCGGCGCGGATGGATTCAGGCCTCTCGGACGAGGAGAAGGGGGAGACCTGGCGGCGGCTGGCGGCCGGCGATCTCGACCTGATCTATCTTTCCCCCGAGGGGTTGATGGCGCCGGCGACGCTGGCGCGCCTGACCGCCGTTCCCCTAGCGGTGATCGCCGTGGACGAGGCGCACTGTGTCAGCCAGTGGGGCCACGACTTCCGCCCCGAATACCGCACCCTCGGCCGGCTGGCCGAGCTCTTCCCCGGCGTGCCACGCCTGGCGCTCACCGCGACGGCCGATGCGCGCACCCGCGATGACATCGCCGATGAGCTGGGCCTCGCCGACGCGGCGCGGTTCGTGGCCAGCTTCGCGCGGCCGGAACTGGCCCTTGCCGCCGAACGCAAGCACGAAGGCGCTCGGGTGGCAGCCCTGGTCAGGGCGCGGCCCGGCCACTCGGGGATCGTCTATTGCGGCACACGCGAGGGAACCGAGCGCCTCGCGCAGGCCCTGGCCGCCGATGGCGTGGCGGCCCGGGCCTATCACGCCGGCCTCGACAAGGCGGTGAGGCGTGATCGGCTGGCCTGGTTCCTCGCCGAGGACGGGGCGGTGATGGTGGCGACCATCGCCTTTGGCATGGGGATCGACAAACCGGATGTCCGCTTCGTGATCCATGCCGATCCGCCTGCGGCCATCGAGGCCTATTGGCAAGAGATCGGCCGGGCCGGGCGGGATGGCGCGCCGGCCGAAGGCATCACCCTCTACAGCCCTTCGGACATGGCCTGGGCCCTGGAGCGCGTCCGCCGTCGCGGCCTGCCGGGCGCCGTCGCCCACGTGCAGACGCGCAAGGTGCGCCAGCTCTACGCCATGCTCGACGGAACCGCCTGCCGCGCCGCGGCGGTGCGACGCTATTTCGGCGAAACCGAGGCGCAGTCGTGCGGCCAGTGCGATCTCTGCCTGGACCCGCCGACGGGCGTCGACGCCAGCCAGGCGGCGCAAAAGGCGCTCTCGGCGGTGCATCGCCTGGGCGGCCGGTTCGGGCGCGGCCGGCTGGTGGACCATCTGCTAGGCAAGACCCGCGATGTCGACGCCGCCGAGGCCGCCCTATCCACCTTCGGCGTCGGGATCGAATTTTCCGCCGCCGGCTGGCGCGGCCTGATCGACCAGCTCCTCTTCGAGGGCCTGCTCGTCGAGCATCCCAACGACGGGCGCCCGCTGATCGGCATGGGCGAGGCGGACGCGGTTCGCGCGGTCTATCGCGGCGAGCGGGCGTTCAGCATGCGCTCGGCGCCCAAGGCCGCGGAC
>JALYTR010000323.1 GCA_030854165.1 Pseudomonadota bacterium
CCCCAAAGGGGTGGAGGGGGCTGCGGCCGGGCTAAGGCGTTGGCGTGAGCCCCCATCCCCGGCTTCGCCGGGACTTCCCCCAAAGGGGGAAGAGAGTCATCGCCTACCACCAGCGCTCCGGCTTGGCGCGAAAGGCCGCCGCCTTTTCCAGCACGGCCGCGATGGAGAACATGGTTCCTTCATCGAGGGCGCGGCCGATGACCTGCAGGCCGAGCGGCAGGCCGGCGGAGTCGAGGCCGCCGGGAACGCTCATCGCCGGCAGTCCGGCCAGGTTCACCGTCACGGTGAAGATGTCGTTCAGATACATGGCGATGGGGTCGGCGGCCTTGTCGCCCAGGCCAAAGGCGGCCGACGGCGCGGTGGGGGTGAGCAGGGCGTCCACCTTATCGAAGGCGGCGGTGAAGTCGTCGGCGATGCGACGGCGCACCTTGAGGGCCTTGATGTAGTAGGCGTCGTAGTAGCCGGCCGACAAGACATAGGTCCCGATCAGCACCCGCCGCTTGACCTCCTCGCCGAAGCCGGCGGCGCGGGTGAGTTCGTAGGTATCGTTGAGGCTCCCCCCCTCCACCCGCGCGCCATAGCGCATGCCGTCGTAGCGGGCGAGGTTCGAGGAGGCCTCGGCCGGGGCGATGATGTAATAGGCCGGCAGGGCGTATTTGGTGTGCGGCAGACTGAAATCGACGATCTCGCAGCCGGCCTCCTTCAGCCAGGCGATCCCTTGCGCCCACAGGGTCTCGATCTCGGGCGGCATGCCGTCGAGGCGGTACTCACGCGGAACGCCGATCCGCAGTCCCTTGATCGATCTGCCGACAAAGCTTTGAAAATCGGGCACGTCCACGGGCAGGCTGGTGGAGTCTTTCGCATCGTGGCCGCTCATGGATCCAAGCAGGATGGCGGCGTCCTGTACCGTCTTGGCGAGCGGGCCGGCCTGATCGAGCGAGGAGGCGAAGGCAACCACCCCCCAGCGCGAACAGCGGCCATAGGTCGGCTTAACCCCCACCGTGCCGGTGAGGGAGGCCGGCTGGCGGATCGAGCCGCCGGTGTCGGTGGCCGTCGCCCCCAGAGCCAGATCGGCGGCCACGGCGGTTGCCGAGCCGCCCGACGAGCCGCCGGGGCTCAGCGGCTTGTTGGAGGCGCGCGAGCGCCAGGGATTGATCACCGGCCCAAAGGCGCTGGTTTCGTTGGACGAGCCCATGGCGAACTCGTCCATGTTCAGCTTGCCCAGCATCACCGCCCCGTCGCGCCACAGGTTGGCGGTGACGGTGGATTCGTAGGGTGGCTTGAACTCGCCCAGGATGCGCGAGCCGGCCGTGGCGCGCACGCCCTGGGTGCAGAAGAGGTCCTTGATCCCCAGCGGCGCGCCTTCCAGCGGCCCGGCCTCGCCGCTGGCGATCCGCGCGTCGGCGGCCCGCGCCATGGCCAGGGCCTGGTCGGGGGTCTCGAGCACGAAGGCGTTGAGCCCGCGCGCCGCCTCGATGGCGGCGAGGTGGGCGGCGGTGATCTCCACCGAGGAGAAGACCTTAGCGCGCAGGCCGTCGAGGGCCTGTTTGAGGGTCAGGGAAGTCAGATCGCTCATTCGACAACCTTCGGCACGACGAAGAAGCCGTCGCGCGTCTTTGGCGCGTTGGCGAGGACGGCCCGCGCATCTCCCCCCTCGGTCACCACGTCCTCGCGCATGGGCAGCACCACGGCCACCGCCGAGGTCATCGGCTCGACCCCGTCCGTATCGACCTCGTTCAGTTGCTCGATCCATTGCAGGATTCCCGAGAGCTCGCCGGCCAGGGCGGCCAGACGTTCCTCCGGTTCGCGGATATGGGCGAGGCGCGCGACCTTGCGCACGGTCTCGACGTCGATGGGCATGGGACTTCCTGAATGTTTGGACGCGAGGGGTTACGCGCGCCACGCCCCGTTTGACAAGCACCCAAAACCCTTCTCCCCTTGCGGGAGAAGGTGGCCCGAAGGGCCGGATGAGGGGTCGCGCGGTGTTCGCCGTGGAAAACCCCTCATCCGTCGGCTTCGCCGACACCTTCTCCCGCAAGGGGAGAAGGAACGCTTCATGGCTGTCATCGACCTGCTTGACCTGCCCGCCGCCCTGCCCTCCACCGCCCCCCTTGTCGGCCTCGACCTCGGTGAAAAAACTATCGGCGTGGCTGTCTCCGACACCTCGCGCGCCATAGCTTCGCCCCTCGGCCTGATCCGCAAGACCAGGTTCACCGACGACGTGAACGCACTGTTCAAGCTCATGGAGAGCCGCGGCGCGGACGGCATCGTCATCGGCCTGCCGGTGAACATGGACGGGAGCGAGGGGCGGCGCTGCCAGTCGTCGCGGGCCTTCGCGGGCAATCTGCTGCGCCTGAAGGACCTGCCCATCGCCTTCTGGGACGAGCGGCTGTCCAGCGCGGCGGTGAACCGCGTCCTCATCGGCGAGGGCGACGTAACGCGGGCTCGGCGGGCGGGCTTGGTGGACAAGCTCGCCGCCGCCTGGATCCTGCAAGGCGCCCTGGATCGGTTGCGCCAAGCGTAGCGCCGCCGTATGAAACCCCTTTGATGGTCACGATCGCCCCCGGCATCGACGAGGTTCGCGCGCGAACCTTCCCGTTTCCGCACCGCCATTTCCTTTCCGCCGCCGATCTCGATCCGGTCCAGGTGGGCGAACTGCTGGATCTGGCCGACGGGTTCGTGGACCTCAACCGGCAGATGACCAAGAAGGCGGACCTGCTCAAGGGCCGCACCGTCATCACACTCTTCTTCGAGGCCTCCACCCGCACCCAGAGTTCCTTCGAACTGGCCGGCAAGCGGCTGGGCGCCGACGTGGTCAACATGAGCCCCCGCGCCTCGTCGATCGCCAAAGGCGAGACCCTGATCGACACCGCCGTCACCCTCAACGCCATGCAGCCGGACATATTGGTCATCCGGCACGGATCGTCCGGGGCCGCCTCGCTGCTTTCCCAGAAGGTGAGCTGCAGCGTGATCAACGCCGGCGACGGCCAGCACGAACACCCGACCCAGGCGCTGCTGGACGCTCTTTCCATGCGCCGCGCCTTCGGTCATGTGGACGCCCTGACGGTGGCCATCTGCGGCGACGTGCTGCACAGCCGCGTGGCCCGCTCCAACGTCGCCTTGCTGACCCTGATGGGCGCGCGGGTGCGGGTGGTCGGCCCGCCCACTCTGATGCCCACCGACGTGGCGCGCTGGGGCGTCGAGGTCCACCACGATCTGAAGAGCGGCATCGCCGGGGCGGACGTGGTGATGATGCTGCGCCTGCAGCTCGAGCGGATGCAGGGGGCCCTGGTCCCCTCCATGCGCGAATATTTCCGCCTGTGGGGCCTGGACCGCGAGAAGCTGGCCCACGCCGCGCCCGGCGCGCGGGTAATGCATCCAGGACCGATGAACCGCGGGGTTGAGATCGACTCCGATGTCGCCGACGACCTGGCCGTCAGCCTGATCCAGGACCAGGTGGAGATGGGCGTCGCGGTGCGCATGGCGGTGCTTACTTCGCTGGCGGCAAGAC
>JALYTR010000324.1 GCA_030854165.1 Pseudomonadota bacterium
CGACGCCATCCTCGATGCCGTCTGCGACGCCTGGAACCGGCTGATCGACGAGCCCACGCGCATCGTATCAATCGGATCAAGACAATGGGCCGCTACAGGTCAATATTAGAGGCGGTTGGTATTAAATGTTCGCTATGGCACGGTGGCAATGTCGCTGGCTGCCGCGCTTCGGGTTGGGTTCGGTGAGGCGGATGCGGAGTTCCGGCCGCCGCGCGACCCGCGCACGGCCGGCGTCGACGACGCATAACCGCGAGCTTGGGGTTTAACGACAAGACGCTAAGGGCGACGTTGGCGCGCCGAACCGGGTGAATGGATCTCCGCCTTCGGCGGGGATCACCCGCTCTCCCCTGCCCGCAAACTGAATATTCTTCAGGCAGCGTCAGTCTGCGGATAGATGCGCCGCACGATGGCGTTGAGGCGATCGTCGGTGATGGCGCGGCGTAGGAGCTGGGCGTCCTGAGCCGATGGCCAGTTGAACGTGCCGCGAGACGGTTTGGTGAAGAGATCAGGACGTTCCAGCGCCAGCCTCAGTAGGTTCGCCATCCCCTCGGACGGGACGGCCTTGGCCGTCTCGTATTTGTAGAACGCCGTGGGGCCGCCGCCGAAAACCTTGCCGGCCTGACGCTGGGACACGCCGACAGCCTCCCGCGCGACGCGGATCATCAGGGGCGAAATCGGCGAGTGCTTTGCTCGCGCCATCACTTCATGCAAGGCCGCGTCGGCATAGTCGTTGTCCGATCCTTCAAGAACCCCGTCGTCACCGTTTTCACAGTGCCAGCAGGGTTGAAGGTAGGTCAGCGACTCGCCTTGAAAGGTAACCGTCTCCTCCTGAACGCCACGGCGCATGACGCCGTCGCAGGAGGGGCAGGGCCTCGTCTTTTCTTCGACCATTTCAAGCCTCCTTGAAGCTTGTGAGCAGAAACTTACCTTCGTCATCGACAGTGAACTTCAGATAGAGTGGGCGCTGATCGACAACGGGTTTGTAGCTATCGTGCCATTGTTGCGGGTTGTGGTGCGCCGTGGCGCTCTTGTCGAAGTCGGCCGGATATCGAAGCGCTTGGATCACCGCCACCACGGCCGCCGCGTCCATCCCGAGCGCCGAAACATCCCGAGCCGCCACCTTGGTCCGGTTTAAGGTCGCCGGACTCGCGAGCGCGGCCCCGATGGCGGCCAGATCGTGAGTGAGGCGGCGCTTCTCTGTCATGCCAACTTAGTGCAACATAGATTGTTGCACGTCAAGTTTCAAGGGGAACGCTCTTAAGGCGGCATGTGGGGCATTGGCGCGTCCCCGGCCACGGAAGGCAGTCTGGAGGCCAAGCTCTACGGCCAGACGGTGGAGCGGGTGTACCAGCAGGCCGCCACCCAGGCTGAGGTCATGATGCTGCTCGCCTATGGCGACAGTCAGACGAACGCCCTGCAACTTCACCGTCCGGAAGTCTGCTATCCGGCCTTCGGTTTCGAGCTTTCCCGCAGTCAGCCGGTCCAAGTGGCGCTCGGCGGCTCGGTCACGCTGCCGGGTCGCGCCCTGGTGGCCGAAGCGCCTGGTCGACGCGAAAACATCGTCTATTGGACCCGCCTTGGCGCTTTCCTGCCCATCAGCGAGAGCGAGCAGCGCATCGACCGCCTCCGAACTTCCATGCGGGGGATCATCGCCGATGGCGTGCTCGCCCGGTGTTCGACCCTTGGCGCCGACCCCGCGGCGGCCTTCACCCTGTTGGAAGGGTTCATCACCGCGCTCATCGGGGCGACGGCCGGCGCCGCGCGTCCGGTCCTGATCGGCGCCGCCCGCGCCCGGGCCATGGCGCGCGCCGGACTGTAGGGCGAATCCGCCGTATGGCGTTCCTGGCTGGACTAGGCGATACTCCCGGGCGGCCCATGGACGGGCTTTTCGGAGACGCTGAGTGCGTGTTGGGCGTGAGCAGGCGGCCGGCGTCACCCGCGAGGGGCCTGAAGGCAAGACGATGGCGCCAAGACCCAGGAAATGGACCCTGCGGCGGACCCTGAGCCTGGTGCTCATCGTGAGCGGCCTGTTCTGGTTGATCGCCGGCATCGCGATACATCTGCTGCTGTTTTAGCACGCCAAACATCGCCGCCGCGCGCTGGAACGCCTGATGATTCGGAGATCCGCCTTGGTGGCGTTCTGGCTGCTGGTCGCCGCGATCACCTTCGTAACCCTCTCGCCCATCCAGTTTCGCCCGCGGACCGGGCACGCTGTCCTGGAGCGATTTGGCGCCTTCTTCGCCCTCGGCGCCGCCTTCATGACCGCCTATCCCAAAAGACTGCCCACGGCCGTGGGCGTGGTCAGCCTGATCGCGGTGGCCTTGGAAGCGATGCAGAGGCTGGTCCCTTCAAGGCATGGAGAGGTCCTCGACGCGCTGGAAAAGCTCGCCGGAGGACTTGCGGGCGTCGCTGTCGCGGCGCTTGCGTTTGGATTGAGCGAGCGATTTCGCCGCGATGGCCGTCCGACGGCAGGGGACGAATCGGCGCCCTGAGTCCCTTAGCGAGGCGCCCTGGGTGGCGCGGCGCGCGAAGATGGTGGGTGGGTACCCATCCGCAACGGGCGTTGAATGCGGAGCGATGGGTCCCGGATAAGCCCTGCTGGCGCAGGTCTTTCCGGGATGACGGCGGGAGGGGGTGCGGTGTGCGGCGCGCGCGGTCGCTTGACGGGTTCGAGATACGTCGTATATACGCGTGATCACTCTGCGAAGCTCCCATGCCCATCGTCACCAGCCGCACTTTTCGCAGCGGCAACAGCCAAGCCGTCCGCCTTCCCAAGGAGGTGGCGTTTCCGGACGATACCGCCGTGACCATGGTCCGGTCCGGGGAGGTGCTGACCATCTATCCGACCAAGCCGCCTATTTCCGAAATGATCGACAAACTCCTGAGTCTCCCCGGGCCAGGCGCCATCGAGATCCGCGATACCGAAGAGATCCCCGAACGCGCCGGCCTGTGATCTAAGGCCAATGCCCTACCTTCTGGACACGAACATCGCCATTCATCTGCGCGATCGCGATGTGCCCATCACCCTGGAGGTGGGGCGGCTCGAGCCGCCATTGCTGCTCTCGGTGGTGAGCCGGGTGGAGCTGGAGGGCGGCGTCTACGTCGATCCGCCGAAGTCGGCGGTTCGCCGCCTGCGTTTGGCGACCATGTTGCGATCGCTTTCCGTGCTGCCGTTCAACGACGTTTCCGCCGACGCCTGCCGGGCGATCGTCGAGGCGGCCGGCTACTCGCGGCGCAAGATTCTCGACCGCATGATCGCCGCCCAGGCGATCGTCCACCGCGCGACGCTGGTCACCACCAACGGCGAGGATTTCCGCGACGTGCCGTGGCTGGAGTTGCTGGAGTGGTGAGGGGATGCGACTCCTCCCCTGTGCCTCTTCACGGGGGAGGGGGACCCCGAAGGGGTGGAGGGGGCGGGTGAGCCACGGACACCCGGTCTTGTCGCCATCGGTGACCGTGAGAGGTTCGGCGCGATCGCGCGTGGCCCGGGCCCCCTCCAC
>JALYTR010000325.1 GCA_030854165.1 Pseudomonadota bacterium
GACTTGCATGGCGTGTCCTCCAAGTGCCGCGGGCCCCACTTTACACTGGCCCCGACGCGCCGCTATACCCGTCCCGCAAAACGGAGAGTCTCATGGAGATTCGCGAAGGGCTCACCTTCGACGATGTTTTGCTCGAACCCGGTCCATCCGAAGTGATGCCGACCCAGGTGGACACCGCGACGCGGTTCACCCGCGAGATCGCCCTCAACATTCCCCTGGTGTCGGCCGCCATGGACACCGTCACCGACAGCCGGCTCGCCATCGCCATGGCCCAGTCGGGCGGGATGGGAATCCTGCACCGCAATTTCACGGTCGAGGAGCAGGCCGACCAGGTGCGCGAGGTGAAGCGCTACGAAAGCGGCATGGTGATCAATCCCCTGACCATCCATCCGGCCACGACCCTGAAGGAGATTCGCCAGATCAAGGCGCGGCGGCGGATTTCCGGCTTCCCGGTGGTCGAGGCAGGGTCGGGAAGGCTGGTGGGCATCCTCACCAACCGCGACATGCGTTTCGAGAAGTCCGACGATGTCCCCGCCTCGGCGCTGATGACCCACGAGGGGCTGGTCACGGTGCGCGAGGGCTGCGGCCAGGCCGAGGCCCGCGACCTGCTGCGCCGCCACAAGATCGAGCGGCTGATCGTGGTCGATGACGACTACCGGGCGGTGGGCCTGATCACCGTCAAGGACATGGAGAAGGCCGAGGCCCATCCGCTGGCGGCCAAGGACTCAAAGGGAAGGCTGCTGGTGGGCGCCGCCTCCACAGTCGGGGACGCCGGCTTCGAGCGCTCCCTGGCCCTGATGGAGGCGGGGGTCGACGTGGTGGTGATCGACACCGCCCACGGCCACAACAAGGCGGTGGCCGACGCGGTGCGGCGCCTCTCGCGCGAGACCAACCGGGTGCAGATCGTGGCCGGCAACGTCGCCACCTACGAGGGCGCGCGGGCGCTGATCGACGCCGGGGCCGACGCGGTGAAGGTGGGGATCGGGCCAGGCTCGATCTGCACCACAAGGGTGGTGAGCGGGGTGGGGGTGCCGCAGTTCACCGCCATCACCGAGGCGGTGCGGGCGGCCAAAGACTCGGGCGCGCCGGTGATCGCCGACGGCGGCATCAGATTTTCCGGCGATCTCGCCAAGGCGATCGGGGCGGGCGCCTCCAGCGCCATGATGGGCTCGATGTTCGCCGGCACCGACGAGGCGCCGGGCGAGGTGTTCCTCTATTCCGGCCGATCCTACAAATCCTATCGCGGCATGGGATCGCTGGGGGCCATGGCCCGCGGCTCGGCCGACCGCTACTTCCAGAAGGAGGTGGAGGACGCCATGAAGCTGGTCCCCGAAGGGATCGAGGGCCAGACGCCCTACAAGGGCCCCATCGCCCCGGTGATCCACCAACTGGTCGGCGGCCTGCGCGCCGCCATGGGCTACCTGGGCGCGGCCGACATCCCAGCCTTCCAGGCGCGCGCCCGGTTCATCCGCATCACCGGGGCCGGCCATCGCGAAAGCCATGTCCACGACGTGATGATCACCCGCGAGGCGCCCAACTATCCCAGCGCGGTGTGAGGGCGTCACAGAGAGGGAAATCAACCTGGTTGACATGTTCTCAACATGCTTCCATGTTTAGCACATGGCCGCCATGATCCAGGTTCGCAACGTGCCCGACGCATTGCATCGAGAACTCAAGTCCCGCGCGGCGCTGGCGGGGATGTCGCTCTCCGACTATCTCCTGGGCGAAATTCGTCAGGTCGCCGAACGGCCGACCCTCGCGGAGTTGCGCGCCCGTCTGGAGCGGCGGCCGGGCGTCGCGCCGGCGACGGCGCCGGCCGACGTTTTGCGCGCCGAACGCGACCGCCGGTGATCGTCGTCGATGCCTCGGCCCTGGTCGAGGTGCTCCTGCGAACCTCGGCGAGCGCGGCGGTCGAGGCGTGGATTTTCGCCCCCGGCCAGAGCCTGCACGCGCCGCACCTGCTCGACGTGGAGGTGGCCCAGGTGATTCGCCGGTATGCGCTCGGTGGCGAGATCGATGGCGAGCGCGGCCGCGCGGCGCTCGCCGACCTGGCGGATTTCCCCTTGCGGCGATATCCGCACGACTTCCTCCTGCCTCGCATGTGGGAACTGCGGAATAATCTCACCGCCTATGACGCGGTCTATGTCGCCCTCGCCGAAGCGCTCGATTGCGCCCTGCTCACCCGCGATCACCGCCTCGCCGCGGCGGTCGGCCCTCGGGCGCGGATCGAGCGGGTCTAGGCCATGCGCGACGGCGGCAGGCTGGCGGCGGCGATCGGGGTGCTGGGGGAGATCCAGGCGCGTCACAGGCCGGCCAAGCTGGCGCTTAAAAGCTGGGGCGAGAGCGCGCGCTATGCTGGGGCGAAGGACCGGGCGTTTGTCTCTGGGCTGGTGCTGGACGTGCTGCGGCGGCGCCGCTCGCTGGCCTGGACGATGGGCGAGGACAGCGATCGAGCGCGGACGCTGGCCGCCCTACGGTTCGTCTGGGATTGGCCGGCCGAGCGGATCGAGGCGGCGGCCAGCGACGGGCACGGGCCGGGTGCGCTCAGCGATACCGAGCGTGCGCGATTGGCGGCGCCGGCCGCTCTCGACGACGCGCCGGACGCGGTGCGTGGCGACTATCCCGATTGGCTGGAGGAAGCGATGGCGCGCGCGTTCGGCGCTGCGCGGGCGGTCGAGGGCGCGGCCCTGGCCACCCGCGCGCCGGTGGATGTGCGGGTCAATACGCTGAAGACCGATGTGGCCCATGTGCTGAAAGCCCTGGCCCCGTTCCACGCCCAGCCCGTCGGCGGGGTGGAAACCGCGCTGCGCATCGCCGCGCCGGCGGCGAGCGAGCGGGCCGCGCCGGTGGAGGCCACGCCAGCCTTCGAGAAGGGCTGGTTCGAGGTCCAGGATCTGGGCTCGCAGATCGCCGCCGCGCGGGCCGGCGAGATCGCCCGGGGACAGGTGCTGGATTTCTGCGCCGGCGGCGGCGGCAAGACCCTGGCCCTGGCCGCCGCCATGGGGAACACCGGCCAACTCTACGCCTACGATTCCGAGGCCCGGCGTCTCACCGATACGGTGCGCCGCGCTCAGCGTGCCGGGGTGCGCAACCTGCAGGTCCGCTCACCCCTCGAGCCGGACGCGCTGAAAGGCCTGGAAGGGCGGATGGATCTTGTGTTCGTCGATTCTCCCTGCACCGGTTCGGGAACCTGGCGGCGCCACCCCGATGCGAAATGGCGCCTCTCACCGGACCAGTTGGCGCGGCGGATGGCCGAGCAGGACAGTGTGCTGGACGCGGCGGCGCCGTTCGTGAAGGCGGGCGGGCGGCTGATCTATGTGACCTGCTCCCTGTTCGCCGAGGAGAACGAGGACCGGGTGGCGGCGTTCCTGGCCCGGACGGCGGGATTCGCGCTGGCCGGCGACGCCCTGCGCCTGACCCCGCGCGGGGACGGGACTGATGGGTTCTTTGTGGCGGAATTATCGAAGGAGGGATGACTTGCCTCTTGGAGCG
>JALYTR010000326.1 GCA_030854165.1 Pseudomonadota bacterium
GGCTTACGGCCTTCTCACCCGCAAGATCGGCTTTCCGCCCGAGGACATCATCTTCGATCCCAACATCTTCGCCATCGCCACGGGGATCGAGGAGCACGACAACTACGGCGTCGACTTCATCGAGGCGACCCGCTCGATCAAGCAACTTCTGCCTTACGCCCGGATATCGGGCGGCGTCTCCAACGTCTCGTTCAGCTTCCGCGGCAACGAGCCGGTGCGCCGGGCCATGCACGCGGTCTTCCTCTACCACGCCATCGCCGCGGGCATGGACATGGGCATCGTCAACGCCGGCGACCTGCCGGTCTATGACGAGATCGCCCCGGAACTGCGCGAGGCGGTGGAGGATGTCATCCTCAACCGCCGCCAGCCCGGGGCCACCGAGCGGCTGGTGGAGCTGGCCCCTAAATACAAGGGCGGCAAGGCCATCGAGCGGGTGGTCGATCTGGCCTGGCGCGAGGCGCCGGTGGCCGCGCGCCTCAGCCATGCCCTGGTCCACGGGATCACCGAGTTCATCGAGGCCGACACCGAGGAGGCGCGTCAGAGCGCGACGCGACCCCTGGATGTCATCGAAGGCCCGCTGATGGATGGCATGAACGTGGTCGGCGACCTGTTCGGCTCAGGCAAGATGTTCCTGCCCCAGGTGGTCAAGTCGGCGCGGGTGATGAAGCAGGCGGTGGCCTGGCTGCTGCCGTTCATGGAGGCGGAAAAGGAGGGCCAGCCGCGCAAGATGGCGGGGCGCATCCTGATGGCGACGGTGAAGGGCGATGTCCACGACATCGGCAAGAACATCGTCGGCGTCGTCCTGCAGTGCAACAACTACGAGGTCATCGATCTTGGCGTGATGGTCCCGGCCGACCGCATCCTCGACGAGGCGCATCGCCTGGAAGTCGACATCGTCGGTCTGTCCGGCCTGATCACCCCCTCTCTCGACGAGATGGTGTTCGTGGCTGGCGAGATGGAGCGGCGGGGCTTTTCAATCCCGCTGCTGATCGGCGGCGCCACCACCAGCCGCACCCACACCGCGGTGAAGGTCGAACCGGCCTATGCGCGGGGATCGACCACCTATGTGCTGGACGCCAGTCGGGCGGTGGGGGTGGTCTCCGGCTTGCTGTCGGCCACCGAACGGCCCAAGGCCGAGGCGGCCACCCGCGAGGAATACGGCCGCATCCGCGACCAGTTCGCCAGGGCTCAGAAGGCCAAGGTTCGCACGCCGCTCGCCGCCGCCCGCGCCAACCGCTTCGCCATCGACTGGAAGGATTCGCGGCCCGCCGCCCCCTCATTCATCGGCACACGGACATTCGCTCCCTACGACCTCGATGACCTGGCCCGCTACATCGACTGGTCGCCCTTCTTCGCCGCCTGGGAGTTGGTCGGCCGGTTTCCGGACATCCTTGAGGACGACACGGTGGGCGAGGTGGCGAAGAGCCTCTACGCGGACGCCCAGGCGATGCTGCGAAAGATACTGGCCGAGCGCTGGTACGAGGCGCGCGGGGTGGTCGGCCTGTGGCCGGCCAACGCCGACGGCGACGACATCGTGGTGTGGACGGACGAAACGCGGATGGTTGAGCGCGCCCGCTTCCACACCCTGCGCCAGCAGATGGCCAAGAGCGAAGGCCGCGCCAACCTGGCCCTGGCCGATTTCGTCGCCCCGATCGGCGCGGGCTGCGACTGGATCGGCGGCTTCGCGGTGACCGCCGGCCATGGCGAGGCGGCGGTGGCGGCCAGATACAAGGCGGCCGGCGACGACTATTCGGCGATCATCGCCGCCGCCCTGGCCGACCGCCTGGCCGAAGCCTTCGCCGAAGCCCTGCACCACAAACTCAGGGCCGAACTGTGGGGTTATGCTCAGGGTGAGCCTTTCGATCTCGCCGTGCTTCTCGCCGAGAAATACCAGGGCATCCGCCCCGCCCCCGGCTACCCCGCCCAGCCAGACCACACCGAAAAGGCGACGCTGTTCAGGCTGCTGGACGCCACCGCCGCCACCGGCATCCAGCTCACCGAAAGCTACGCCATGACTCCGCCCGCCTCGGTCTCTGGCCTTTATTTCGGCCATCCGGCCGCCCACTATTTCGGGGTCGGCAAGATCGAACGCGACCAGGCCGAGGACTACGCCCGCCGCAAGGGCTGGGAGGTCAAGACCGCCGAACGCTGGCTCTCGCCGATCCTCAACTACGAGCCGCGGCGGCCTGCCTGAAGGGGCCAAAAACGCTTGACTCCCGCCGTCGCCGCGATAGATGTTCCGCGAACAAAGGGAGAACCACACATGGCCGACGAACTGGTCTTCTACACCAACCCCATGTCGCGCGGGCGGATCGCGCGGTGGATGCTGGAGGAGGTCGGCGCGCCCTATCGCACCGAACTGCTCGAATACGCCACGGCCATGAAGGCGCCGGCCTATCTGGCCATCAATCCCATGGGCAAGGTGCCGGCCATCCGCCATGGTGAAACGGTGGTCACCGAGGGCGCGGCGATCTGCGCCTATCTGGCCGACGCCTTTCCGGCCGCCGGCCTCGCCCCGCCGCCGGGCGATCACGCGCGCGGACCCTATTTCCGCTGGCTGTTTTTCGCCGCCGGACCGATCGAGGCGGCGGTGACCAACAAGTCGATGGGCTTCGAACTTCCGGCGGGCAAGGAGATGATGGCGGGTTACGGCAGCTTCGCCGTGGTGATGGACGCGATGGAGACGGCCGTCTCCAAAACCGACTATGTCGCCGGCGACCGGTTCAGCGCCGCGGACGTCTATTTCGGCTCTCAGGTCGGCTGGGGAATGCAGTTCAACTCCATCGAAAAGCGCCCGGCCTTCGAGCGCTACTGGGAGCGGATCAGCACCCGGCCGGCCGCGGTGCGCGCCAAGGCGATCGACGATGCGCTCATGCCCAAGACGGAGGGCGCGTCCGCCGCCTCGTGAACATTACTCCCGCCGCGCCAGCTTCTCGGTGATCAGGGTTCCCCACCAGGCGGCGCGGAAGTCGGCCTTGATGGCGGCGGGGTCGTAGGCCGGGCTCTCCACCCAGTCGATGAAGGAGAGCCCCGCCGGCTCGCCCTCGGCGAGGTAGCGCTCGAAATAGTAGTCGAGAACCCCGGTGAGGCCGGCGCGCAGATGCAGGTAACGTGCGGAGAGTTCGCCCATTGCCGCGCGGATCGGCTGGCCCTGGCGGAAATGGCGGTAGAAGACCGCCATGATCCCGGCCCGGTCGGCGCCGGATTTGCAATGCATCAGGGCCGGGTATTGCACGGTCTCGAACAGGCGCCTGGCGCCTCGCACCTGCTCGCGGCTGGGAACGTCGCGCGAGGCGATGGTGAAATCGACGAGGGTCAGACCGGCTCGCGCGCAGGCGGTCCTTTCCAGGGCGTGGAAGCTCGCCCCGAACCCGCCGCGCAGATTGATCACCGTCTTTATGCCGCGCCGCGCCCAGGCGCGCAGTTGGAAGGGCCACGGCTGGTTGCTCCGCACCAGTTCGTCGGAAAGCCAATGGGCGTTGGAG
>JALYTR010000327.1 GCA_030854165.1 Pseudomonadota bacterium
CTTGCGGGCCTTCAGGGTGTCGCCGGAGAAGGCGGCGATCGCGATGGGGGTGTCCTGAAGATTTTCCTCGCGCCGCTCGGCGGTGACCACCAGTTCGCCGATGGTGGTGCCGGGGTTGGCGTCGGCCGGCGCCGCCGGAGCCGCCGCCGCATAGGCGCCGCCGCCGCAAAGCGCCAGGGCGCTCGCCGCGCAGGACATCAACAGGACATGCTTCTTCATGATTCCTCCCCGCCCGGTCGAAAGCCGGAACTTCAAAACGCCTCGTCTCAAGGACAAAAGCCAACAGATGTTCGAATTGGAAACTGAGCCATCGCCTGGGGGGCGTCAACCGTTCAATGCCGCCTCGGCGACAAACAATTGCCGCACTGTGGCCGCCGGGACGCAAGGGGGGAGAAATATGCCACCTTGCCTCCCTCCCCCTTCTGGGGAGGGTGGCTTGGAGCGTAGCGACAAGACGGATGGGGAGTATTGAAGCCTCCCCACCCCTCGGGATTGGCGTGGCCGCCCTAAAGCATCACGGCTGTTCCACCACTCCCCACCCGTCGTCTCGCTTCGCTCGCCGCCACCCTCCCCATTGGGGGAGGGAGGGCGCCGCTACCCTGCCGCGAAGGGGTAGGGTGAAATCGACTTGGTGGCCTCCTCGATGGTCAGGGTGCGGCCGGCCGGCTCGGCGGCGCGCTGGGGACAGGCGGGGCGCTCGCACACCCGGCAGGCCGGGCCGATCTGGGTGACCGCCGGATCGGCCAGGTCCAACCCTCGCGCGTAGATCAGGCGCGGGGCGTATTTGAGCTCGCAGCCCAGGCCAATGGCGAGTTCGGAATCCTCCTCGGCGCTCGCCGCGGCGATTCGCCGGACGGTCCGGGCCAGGGTGAAATAGCGCGCCCCGTCCGCCGTCTCGACGATCTGGGTGAGGATCCGGCCGGGCGAGCGGAAGGCCGAGTGAAGGCGCCAGCGCGGGCAGGCGCCGCCGAATCGCGAGAAGGGAAAGGCGCCGCCGGCGAAGCGCTTGGAGACGTTGCCGGCGCAGTCCACCCGCAGCATGAAAAAGGGGACGCCCCGCGCGGTGGGCCGCGAAAGGGTGGTCAGGCGATGGCAGACCTGCTCGAAACTGGCCCCGAAGCGGGCGCGGATCGCTTCGATGTCGTGGGCGGCGTCCTCGCAGGCCTGTCGAAACGCCTCGTAGGGCATCATCGCCGCGGCGGCCAGATAGTTGGCCAGGGAGACCTTGAGCAGGGCGGCGGTGGGGGCGTCCGGCGGCGCGGCGCGCGCCACCAGGGCGGCCAGTTCGCCGCCGTGTTCGACGACGGCCAGTTGATAGGCGGCCGCGAAGGCCCGACCCGACCCGCCTAGCCCTTCGGACAGCAGGAGCCGGCGGCGGTGATGGTCGTAGCGGCGCACCGAGTCGGGCAGAATCTCGCGGGGGACGACGCGCACCTCGACGCCGTGCCGCTCGGCCAGCCGCGTCCGCGCCGCGGCCGCGAAGCCCTGGGGCTCGGGGGCCAGTTCGGCGGCTAGGGCCTCGCCCATGGCGTCCAGTTCGGGAAAGAAGTTGCGCTGGGCCTGGATGAAGTCGCGCACCCAATCCGAGGGGGTCATCGAGGCGTCCGCGCCGGCCCCCAGATCGACCAGGCGGCGCCGGTCGGCGAAGGCGCGGTAGAGCCGCACGATGGCGTCGGCGATGCCGGGCGCGTTTTCGGCCACCTCGGCGATCTCGTGACGGGGAATGGCGAGGTCACGGAACAGGGCGTCGGCCATCACCTCGCCAAGGTCGCGCGCCCCGGCGGCGTCGTTGTCGGAGGAGAGGCCGCGGATATCGATGTCGTAGGTCCGGGCCAGGCGCAGCAGAACCTGGGCGGTGAGCGGGCGTTGGTTACGCTCCAGAAGATTGAGATAGCTGGGCGAAACGCCCAGATCCTCGGCCATGCGGGTCTGGGTGAGGCCCAGTTCGCGGCGGATGCGTTTGAGACGGACGCCAAGGAAGAGCTTGCGCTCGGTGGTTTCGGCCATGAACGCGTTTGTCACGAATTTACAATCATGACAAGGTGGCGTTGTGACACGATAGCCTTTCTGTGGCTTTTCACACTTTTCCAGGGCGGCGGGGCGGACTAGCACTGCACTTGACGATTATTGTGAGGGCGCGACGATGGACGGCTTCGACAGATTGGTTCCCGGCGCGCCGACAGGGCGGTTCGAGGGGATCGAGCGACCCTATTCGCCCACTGAAGTGGAAAAGCTCCGCGGCTCCTTTCCCATCGCCCATACCCTCGCCGAACGCGGCGCCAACCGCCTGTGGAAAGCCCTGGCGAGCGAGCCTTACGTCAACGCCCTGGGCGCGATGACCGGCGCCCAGGCCATGCAGATGGCGCGGGCTGGACTGAAGGCCGTCTATCTCTCCGGCTGGCAGGTCGCGGCCGACAACAACACCGCCGGGGCCATGTATCCCGACCAGAGCCTCTATCCGGCCAACGCCGCCCCCGAACTCTGCCGCAAGATCAACCGCACCCTGCAGCGGGCCGACCAGATCGAGCACGCCGAGGGGGGCGCGAGCCGCGACTGGTTCCTGCCCATCGTCGCCGACGCCGAGGCCGGCTTCGGCGGCCCGCTCAACAGCTTCGAGATCATGAAGGCGTTCATCGAGGCGGGGGCGGCGGGGGTCCATTTCGAAGACCAGCTCGCCTCGGAAAAGAAGTGCGGCCACATGGGCGGCAAGGTGCTGATCCCGACTTCGGCCCACATCCGCAACCTCGTCGCCGCGCGCCTGGCGGCCGACGTCTGCGGCGTCCCGACCCTCACCTTCGCCCGCACCGACGCCGAATCGGCGAAGCTGATCACTTCGGATGTGGACGAGCGCGACCGGGCCTTCATCGTGGCCGGCGACCGCACGCCCGAAGGCTTCTATCGTCTGAAGGCGGGGACGGGCCTGGCCCACTGCATCGCCCGGGGTCTGGCCTATGCGCCGTTCGCCGACGTGCTTTGGTGGGAGACCTCCCATCCCGACCTTGGCGAGGCGCGCCAGTTCGCCGAGGCGGTGCAGGCCCGCTATCCCGGCAAGCTCATGGCCTATAACTGCTCGCCGTCGTTCAACTGGGGAGCCAAACTGGATGCGGCCACGATCGCCGCTTTCCAGCGCGAGCTGGGCGCGATGGGCTACAAATTTCAATTTGTAACCCTGGCCGGCTTCCATAGCCTGAACCATGGGATGTTCGAGCTGGCGCGCGGCTATCGTGATCGTGGCATGGCCGCCTATTCGGAGTTGCAGGAGGCCGAGTTCGCCTCCGAGGCGCACGGCTACAGCGCCACCCGCCACCAGCGGGAGGTCGGCGCCGGCTATTTCGACCAGGTCGCCCAGACGATTTCCGCCGGGGCGTCCTCCACGACGGCGCTGGCCGACTCCACGGAAAGCGCGCAGTTCAGGAAAGAAGCGGCGTAGGCGTCTTCGGAGCGCGGGCGTCCCGCCCGCGTCTTTGACCGCGAAACAGGAA
>JALYTR010000328.1 GCA_030854165.1 Pseudomonadota bacterium
CCCCCAAAGGGGGAGGAGAGCGAACTTTCTCTCTTCCCCCTTTGGGGGAAGTCCCGGCGAAGCCGGGGATGGGGGCTTCATCCCCGACCTTGGCGGCTTTCATCCGACCATGACCCTCCCCATCGCCGGCCTCGCCGACATCGCCGAGCGCTACGACGCTTTGCTGTGCGATGTGTGGGGGGTGATTCACAACGGGCGGGAGGCCGACCCCGTCGCCTGCGCCGCCCTGGCGCGCTGGCGGGGCGAGCGCGGTCCGGTGATCCTGATCTCCAATTCGCCTCGGCCGGCGAGCGGCGTGGCCGATCAGATGGACGCCTTAAGCGTGCCGCGGGACGCCTGGTCCGACCTGGTGACCTCCGGCGATGTCACCCGCGATCTATTGGCCGCCCGCGCGCCGGGCCCAGCCTGGAAGATCGGGCCGGAGCGTGACGCGCCGCTCTATGACGGCCTCGGCCTCGCCTTCAGCGATCTCGAGGACGCCGATTTCATCGTCTGCACCGGACCCAATGACGACGAAGCCGAAACCCCTGAGGACTACCGCGCCGAACTTGTCCGCGGGGTGGCGCGCGGCCTTGAGATGATCTGCGCCAATCCCGACAAGGTCGTCCAGCGCGGCGACAAGCTGATCTATTGCGCCGGCGCCCTGGCCGAAATCTACAAGGAGCTCGGCGGCCTGGTGATCATGGCTGGCAAGCCCTTCGTTCCGATCTACGACCTCGCCCTGGCGCGGGCCGGGGCGCTGATGGAACGCCCCATCGGGCCCCGCCGCGTGCTGGTGATCGGCGATGGAATCGCCACCGACCTGATGGGCGCCCAGATCCAGGATCTCGACGCGCTTTTCATCGCTTCGGGCATTCACGGCGCCGACGCCGTTGGGAGCGACGACGTTCTGGACATGACCGCAGTGGAGGCCCTGCTGGCGGCTGGCGGCGCCCGCGCGGCCTTCGCCATGGCCGATCTGTCCTGGTGACCCCTCTCGCCAGGCGCGCCGAACAGGTTCAAGGCGCGGCGACAGATGGAGGCGAGCGATTGATCGGACTTTCCATGGAAGATCTCGCCGTGGGCCAGGCGGCCGAACTCACCCGCACGGTCGCCGCCGCCGATCTGGACGCCTTCGCCGCCATCACCGGCGATGACAATCCGCTGCACCTTGATGAGGTCTACGCCGCCACGACGCCTTTCAAGGGGCGCATCGCCCACGGCATGCTGGCCGCCGGCTACATATCGGCGGTGATTGGTGTGAAGTTGCCGGGGCCGGGCGCCATCTATATCTCCCAGACCCTGCGCTTTCGCCGCCCGGTGCGGATCGGCGACGCCGTGACGGCGCGGGTGGAGATCACCGCCCTGGACCAGACGCGCTCTCGCGCCACCCTGGCGACCGTCTGCCGGGTGAACGGCAAGGTCGTGGTGGAAGGCGAGGCGGAGGTCATGGTCCCACGGCGCGGCTCATGAAAATCCTGCATGGCTGGAAACATCTGGCGGACGCGGACAAGGGCGCCGCCGTGGCGCTCGGCAATTTCGACGGGGTGCATCTGGGCCACCAGAGGGTCATCGGCGAGGCCGCCCTCGCCGCCCGACGCCTAGGCGCGCCACTGGGCGTGATCAGCTTCGAGCCCCATGCCCGCATGCATTTCCAGCCCGACGCGCCGCCCTTTCGCCTGATGACCCCCCGCCAACTGGCCAGGACCGTGGCGGCCCTGGGCGCCGAGCGTCTCTATCTGCTGCCCTTTGGCGCCGAGATGGCCAATTTCTCCGACCAGGATTTCGCGCGCGATGTGCTGGTCGCGGGCCTGGGCGTGCGCCACGTCGCGGTGGGGTTCGACGTCACCTTCGGCAAGGGCCGCACCGGCGATCCCGCCGCCATGCGCCGCTATGGCGAGGCCTTCGGCTTCTCCGTCTCCGTCGCGGCCGCCATCGAGGCCGCCGGCGTCAAGATCTCCTCCTCCGCCGTTCGCGACGCCTTGCGCGCCGGCCACCCGGACGCGGCGGCGGCGCTGCTGGGGCGGCCGTTCGCCATCGAGGGCGTCGTCCAGAAGGGCCGCCAGCTCGGCCGTCAACTGGGCTTTCCCACCGCCAATGTGCCGCTGGGCGACTATGTGGCCCCCAGGTTCGGCGCCTACGCCACCCGCACCCACCTGCCCGACGACCGCCACCTGCCCGGCGTCGCCAACATCGGCGTCAACCCCACCACCGGCGAGGTCGCGCCGCGCCTGGAAGTCTGGCTGTTCGACTTCGACGAAGACATCTACGGCGAGACCATCGAAACTGATCTCATCGCCTTCCTGCGCCCGGAGGAGAAGTTCGCCTCCATCGAGGCCATGGTCGAACAGGTCCGCCGCGACGAGGTGCGGGCCCGGGCGGTGCTGGCGCGCCGCGACCCGCGGGAATAGGCGTCATTCCGCGGCCCGCGGCGACGCGTGCGTCAACGACAGGAGTCGACCCAAGCTAGGCGGGCACTAGGGAAGTCCGCTTATGGCTTCAGCCGTGTTGGCTGTCCGTGTAGGTTGACCGGCCATGATCGAGGTCTTTCGAATCCCTGTTCCCAAGGATCGGCTCCGTGCGATGCCGAAGGACGAGCGCGTGCTGTTCTTGCTCCTCGGGTACGCGGCCAACCAATTGTCTATGCTGCAAAAGCTGCTGACGATCGCCACGAACCGCACGCCAGATACGGAGCTGGAGCAGCACGCGACCGGGACGCAAACACAGATGCTCGTGCGGCTGATGATCGGCGCGCTGAATGAGGCCTGGGCATTGGTCACAACGCGTTTCCTGAAAACCCCCGTGGGGAAGGAGTACGTCGGCAAACTAGACGGCGCTGGTCAGCAGGCGCTTGACGCCCTCAAGCGTCAGTTCGGCGAGTCAAATATTCTGAATACAGTCCGCAACAACTTCGCTTTCCACTATCCCAAAAGCGAGGACGCGGAAGCTGCGTTCGAGGCGGCGTTCAACGACCAGGGGCTGGACGATTTCTGGAACCTGTACTTCTCGCACCATGGCTTCAATTCGTTGTTCTTCCTGTCTGATCTGATCTACGTCCATGGTATCAGTCAGCAGGTGAGAGGTGCCGATCTCGAAGAAGCGCAACGCCGGCTCATGGCCGAAGTCGCGACGGCGGTGATGAATCTCATCGAGTTCGCGAAGGCTTATGTGGCGGCGGCTTGGCTCAAGCATATCGGGCTGGAGATGGCCGCGCGCGACAAAGTCACGATCGATGACGCGCCCAGCATCGACGAGCTGTGGCTCCCATTCTTCTTTGAAGTCTCGATCGAGCCGGTGTCGGGCTGACATTGGCGTGCTTACCTGTGCCGATACCTCCTGTTTCACGGCCTACCACGCAGAGGCGCGATAGCGACTAGCGCATTGGACGACTACGTTGAATCACCCC
This sequence comes from Pseudomonadota bacterium, assembly GCA_030854165.1. Classification (GTDB taxonomy): domain Bacteria; phylum Pseudomonadota; class Alphaproteobacteria; order Caulobacterales; family Caulobacteraceae; genus Acaudatibacter. The sequence continues at coordinate 3,386 of JALYTR010000328.1, forward strand.
CCAATAGAACGTCATCGCCGGGCGTCAGTCCCGGCGGTGACGTTAGGGATGGCGTGTCTCATCTCAAGCGGCGAATGCGCTAGGCTCAGGAC
>JALYTR010000329.1 GCA_030854165.1 Pseudomonadota bacterium
AAGCGCCGGAACCGCCCAGCCCCTCAAAAGTGTCGACCATCAACCCGGTCCAATCTGTCGACGATCACCCCGGTTGAACACTCGCCGACCCTCACCCTTCCCTCTCCCCGCACGCGGGGCGAGGGTTGAAGGCGTCGAGGGCGGGGCCGCTGAGGCATTTTCCAACCGGACTCCCAACTTCATCCCTTCCTTCACACCACCAGATCGGCCGTCACCGGGGCGTGGTCGCTGGGACGGGTCCAGGCGCGGACATCGGCGTGGATGCGGGCGGTGGGAAGGGCTTGGCGCAAAGCCGGGGTGATCCAAATGTGGTCGAGGCGCAGGCCGCGGTTGGAGGCGCGGTAGTCGGCGGCGCGGTAGCTCCACCAGGAGAACAGCTTTTCCGGTTCCGGAATCGCCTCGCGGGCCAGGTCGATGAAGCCGAGGCTATCTTTCAGCGCGGCCAAGGCGGCGATTTCCGGAGGGGTGTGGCTGACCACCTTGGACATGAACTTGTGGTTCCAGACATCGTTCTCGCCTGGAGCGACGTTGAGATCGCCGGCGATGACGAGCGGCGCCTTGGAATCGCGGCGGGACATCTCACGCGTCAGGCGCTCGAAGAAGTCGAGCTTGTGGTCGAACTTTCGGTTTTCGGCCCGGTCGGGCGTATCGCCGCCGGCCGGGACGTAGAAGTTCTGGATCTCAATTCCGGCCACCACGCCGCCGACGCAGCGCGCGTGGCCCTCGCGGCAGACATCGAGAGCCGGGGCGTCCTCGATGGGCAGGCGCGACGCGATGGCGACGCCGTGCCAGCCCTTCTGGCCGACGATCTTGAGGTGGGTCAGGCCGGCGGCGGCCAGGGCCTCGACCGGGAATTCCGCCTCCCGGCACTTGATCTCCTGGAGGCAGACCACGTCGGGCGCCTGCTCGTGGGCGAATCTGGCGACCTGTTCGGCGCGCAGGCGCACAGAGTTGATGTTCCAGGAGGCGATGCGAAGGCGCATGGGAAATGGACTACCCGATCCCGCGCCTGTTCGCCCGCTCTATTGCGACGGGCGATGCGATCCCAGGCCCGAGCGCAGGGTCGGGTCGTAGAGCTCGAAGAACCTGGCCTCGCGCGGCGGGGCGGGGTTAACACTCAGGCGCACCCGCACGGTGCGGCCCTGGGCGTCGGTCAAGGCCCAGCCGGTCAGGGCGATGGGGGCGTCGGCAAAATAGAGCACGATCTGGCCCTGGGCCTTCTTGCGGCCGTCCCTGGCGGTGATCGCGAAGGCGTGCGGAAAACGCGCCACCTGAGTCACCGTCACGCCCTTGTCCAGGCGAATGTCGCGGGCCAGGAGAAGGGCCAGGGGGGTCAGGCCGAGAGGATAGCTCTGGATGGTCTTGAGGCGCCGATCGACCACCGAGACCTCATGGCCGTCGGAGGCGATGACCAGGCCGGATGGCGGATCGTATTCGAACCGCGCCTTGCCCGGCCGCTGCACCCACACCGTCCCCTGGGTGACCTGTCCACGGGTGTCGGTCTGCGTGAACCTGCCCTTGGCGGTGGTGAGGCTCTGAAGATAGGCGCTCGCCCTGGCGACCAAGGCGGTGTCGGGGGCGGTGAGGGCGGGCGGCGGCGGCGGCGCGGCGGCGAGAGTGAGGGGGGCGACGAAGAAGATGGCTATGGAGATCAAGCCGCGATGGAGAAGCGCCATAGGGTCTCCTAAGAGCCGTCGCCCAAGCAACGCCGGTTTGAATGAAACACCCAATCTCCACCGTCATCACCGGGCGTCAGCCCCGGTGATCCATGACCCAACTCGTTGCCGTGGCCGCGCTCAGGCGCGGCCAAAGCCGGCATTGGGGTCATGGGTGGCCGGGACTACGCATGGCCATGACGGTCTTTTTGGGGCGATTCAACTCATCGTCCAGTGCCCTCACATCGGTGGCGGGCCGGCGAGGATGTCGCGTTTGCCGGCGTGATTGGCGACGCCGACAACGCCCTCCTTCTCCATGCGTTCCATCAGGGAGGCGGCGCGGTTGTAGCCGATCTGCAGGCGCCGCTGGATGTAGCTGGTGGAGGCCTTGCGGTCGCGGGTGACCACGGCGACGGCTTGGTCGTAAAGCTCGTTGCCCCCTTCGCTCTCGCCGCCCAGCGCGTCCGCCTCGCCCTCGCCGTCGGGAAGAGCGGTGATGTCGTCGAGATACTGCGGCTCGCCCTGATCGCGCAGGAAGGCGGCCACAGTCTCGACCTCGCCGTCGGAGACGAAGGGGCCGTGCAGGCGGGTGATCCGCCCGCCGCCGGCCATATAGAGCATGTCGCCCATGCCCAGGAGCTGCTCGGCCCCCTGCTCGCCCATGATGGTCCGCGAATCGATCTTGGAGGTGACCTGGAAGCCGATGCGGGTGGGGAAGTTGGCCTTGATGGTGCCGGTGATCACATCGACGCTGGGCCGCTGGGTGGCCATGATCAGGTGGATGCCGGCCGCCCGCGCCATCTGGGCCAGACGCTGCACCGCGCCCTCGATGTCCTTGCCGGCCACCATCATCAGGTCGGCCACCTCGTCGATCACCACCACCAGATAGGGCATGGGCTCGGGACGCAGCTTTTCCTCCTCGTAGATCGGCCGACCGCGCTCGTCGAAGCCGGTCTGGACGGTGCGCACGAAATGCTCGCCCTTGGCCAGCAGCTCGCGGGCCCGCTCGTTGTAGCTGGCCACGTTGCGCACCCCGATCTTGGACATCCGCCGGTAGCGGTCCTCCATCTCCCGCACCGTCCATTTCAGGGCGACGATGGCCTTCTTGGGATCGGTGACCACCGGGGCCAGCAGGTGCGGAATGCCGTCATAGACCGACAGCTCCAGCATCTTGGGATCGATCATGATGAACCGGCACTGGTCGGGGGCGAGGCGATAGAGGATGGAGAGGATCATGGCGTTGATCCCCACCGACTTGCCCGAGCCGGTGGTGCCGGCGACCAGAAGGTGCGGCATCCTGGCCAGATCGACGATGTAGGGCTCGCCGCCGATGGTTTCGCCGAGCGCCAGGGGAAGGGTCTGGCTGGCCTTCTCGTATTCGGCGCTGGAGAGCAGATCGCGCAGGAAAACCGTCTCGCGGCGGCTGTTGGGAAGTTCGATGCCGATGGCGTTGCGCCCGGAAACCACGCTGACCCGGCAGGCGGCCACGCTCATCGAGCGGGCGATGTCGTCGGAGAGGGCGACGACGCGGGCCGACTTGACGCCGGGGGCGGGGGCGAGTTCGTAGAGGGTGACCACCGGGCCGGGGCGAATCTGGTCGATCGCCCCGCGCACCCCGAACTCGGCCAGCACGCTTTCCAGCAGGCGGGCGTTCTGACGCAAGGCCGCCTCGTCGATGGACGAGGCGCGGGGGGTGGGCTTGGCGAGCATGGCCAGTTCCGGCAGGCGAAAGCCGCCCGGCTCGGCGAAGGGGAAGCTCGGCTGGATCTCCCGCTCCTCGCGGCCCGAAAGGCGGGGCGGCGCCTTGGGGGCCTTGATGGCC
>JALYTR010000029.1 GCA_030854165.1 Pseudomonadota bacterium
GGGCGGCATAGTCGGCGACCCCGACCCTGGCCAGGGCCGACATCGCCGCCTCGCGGGTGTCGGCCGGCCAGCGGCCCAGGAGGCCGCGCCAAAGCCCGATCCGGCCAAGCGAGCCCAGGCACACATTGGTGAACAGGCTCAGGCGGTTCACCAGGTTGAACTGCTGGAAGATGAATCCCATGCCGATCCGCGCGGCGCGGACCTTGTCGCCGAGCCGCCCATCGGCCTGGACACACTCGCCGAACGCGTCGATGCGGCCCTCGCCGGCGTCGATGGTCACCAGACCGGCGATGGAGCGCAGCAGGGTCGATTTGCCCGACCCCGAGGCCCCGATCAGGGCGATCATCTCGCCTTGACTCACCTCCAGAGACACCGTGTCGAGGGCTCGCCGCGCCTGGAAGACCTTACTCACCGTACGCACGGAAAGGACGGCGGCGGTCGTCATCGGCGGCGGCGTTCCTTCTTCCGTGCGTCGGGCGAAGCCGGGAGTTCTGGCGATTTCATCGCCCGACGGCATGAAGATTCCATGACACACCGCCGCGTCGCGGGTCCAGCCCAGAAGGCGCGCCGTTCAGGTCAATCGAATGACACGAATTTTCACCCGAATCGTTTAGCCTTCGGCGGCAATCGTCCGATGGATCGTCGCTCAATCCGATAGCGCCGCCGGACGCTTGTCGGCCACGAGGCCGTGACCTACGATCAGTGCGACCAGAGGGGATGAAACGATGATGCCGAAGACGATGTTTCGGTCAGCGGGCTGGGCGGCGGTTCTGGCGTTCATGGCCGTCGTCTTCCAAGGGCCGGCGCTGGCGAAGGCGGCCGGCCCCGGAATGGCCGCCCATCACCGCGTGGTGCTGCCGACCGAGGTGACGCCCGACCGCTATCGCATCGACATCACCCCGGACACCAAGGCCTTGACCTTCAAAGGCGACGTCGAGATCGACCTCACCGTCCATCAGGCCACCGACAGGATCGTCCTGAACGCCGCCGACATCGTCATCGACAGCGCCGCGCTCTCCGACGAAGCCGCCGCGCCCGCCATCAGCTACGACGACAAGGTCCAGACCGCGACCTTCGCCTTCGCCCACGCGCTGAAGCCAGGGTCCTACACCCTGAGCCTCGCCTATCACGGCAAGATCTATCAGCAGGCTTCGGGCCTGTTCGCCCTCGACTATGAGACCGCGGCGGGGAAAAAGCGCGCCCTCTACACCCAGTTCGAGAATTCCGACGCCCGGCGCTTCACGCCTTCGTGGGATGAACCCGGCCGCAAGGCGACCTTCCAGCTCACCGCCACCGTGCCGGCCGATGAGATGGCGGTCTCGAACATGCCGATCGCCTCCACCGACGCCCTGGCCGGCGGGATGAAGCGAGTGCGGTTTGCCCAGACGCCCAAGATGTCGTCCTATCTGCTGTTCTTCGGCCTTGGCGATTTCGAGCGCATCCATCGCGACGTGGACGGCGTGGACGTGGGCGTGGTGGTCAAGCGCGGCGATACGGCGAGCGGGGCCTTCGCCCTGGACGCGGCGGCCCACATCCTGCCCTACTACAACGCCTATTTCGGCACGCCCTATCCGCTCCCGAAGTTGGATCTCATCGCCGGCCCCGGCTCCAGCCAGTTTTTTGGGGCCATGGAGAACTGGGGGGCGATCTTCTATTTCGACCGCGACCTGCTGATCGATCCGCGCGTCTCCACGCAAGGCGACAAACAGGGCGTCTATATCACCGTGGCCCATGAGATGGCCCATCAGTGGTTCGGCGATCTGGTCACCATGGCCTGGTGGGACGATCTTTGGCTCAACGAGGGCTTCGCCTCATGGATGCAGCTCAAGGTCACCGATCATTTCCATCCAGAGTGGAAGGTCTGGCTTCAGGCGTTGGGCGAAAAGCAGTTCGCCATGCAGACCGACGCGCGCGACGGCACGCACCCGATCGTCACGACGATCGACGATGTGCTGCAGGCCGCCGGCGCGTTCGACGACATCACCTATGTGAAAGGCGCGGCAGTGATCCGCACCCTCGAATCCTATTTGGGCGAGGACGCGTTCCGGGCTGGCGTCAGGCGCTACATGCACGATCACGCCTATGGAAACACGGTGACAGACGATCTGTGGGCGGAGTTGGATCGCGGCTCGGCCCGGCCGATCACCCAGATCGCCCATGACTTCACCCTGCAGGCGGGCGTGCCCACGATCTCCGAGGCGTCCGCCGAGTGCGAGGGCGGCGCGACGACTCTCGCCGTCACCCAGGGCCATTATGCGATCGATCCCGATTCCACCACAGCGCGGGTGTGGCGCGTGCCGGTCACGGCGGCCGTGCTCGGCTCGCCGCCGGCCAAGGCGATAGTGTCGGGGGATCAGCCAAGCTCGATCGCCCTGGCCGGTTGCGGCCCGGTCATGCTGAACGCCGGCCAGACCGCCTATTTCCGCAGCCGCTATTCGGCCGAGGGACTGGCGGCGATCGTGGCGCGCTACGGCGCCCTTACGAGCGACGACCAGTTGGGTGTCTTGAACGACACCGGCAGCCTCGCCCGCGTTGGGGATGAGCCGATGTCCGCCTTCCTCGACCTGACGACGAAGTTCAAGACCCTGGCCGCCGACCCGGTGGTGCTCCAGGCCGTGGCCAATTGGCTCGGCGGCTTCGACGCCCTCTATGAGGGGCTGCCGACCCGAACGGCTTTCCGCGCCTGGGCCCGGAGCGTCCTTGCGCCCGCCTTCGCCCGCGTCGGCTGGGACAAAACGACCGGCGAGAGCGACAATACCTCCGTGCTGCGCGCCAGCCTCATTGACGCTTTGAGAACCTTCGACGATCCGGCGGTCGTGGCGGAAGCCAGACGCCGTTTCGCCGGCTTCCTCGCCAATCCCTCAAGCCTCGACGCCGCCACGCGCCGCAGCGTTCTGGGTGTGGTGGCGCAACACGCCGACGCGCCGACCTGGGAGGCGCTGCACGGCCTGGCAAAGGCCGCAAGGACTGGGCTCGAGCGGCAGGAACTCTACGATCTTCTGGGCTCGGCCGAGGACAAGGCCCTGGCCGCCCGGGCGCTGAATCTCGCCCTTTCCGGCGAACCGCCGGCCACCACGGCGCCTGAGATAATCCGCGCGGTCTCGTTTCTCCATCCAGCCATGGCCTTCGACTTCGCGGTCGCCCACTGGGACCAGGTCTCGCGCCTGCTCGAACCGACCTCCCAGGCGCGCTTTGTGCCGGAACTGGTTGGACAGGCTTCCGATCTGGCCCTGATCGGCAGGCTGGACGCCTTCGCGGCCGGCCACATCCCACCGACCGCCCGCCAGGATCTCACCAAGGCCGAGGCGACCATCCGCTATCTCGCCAAGGTAAGAAGCGAACGACTGCCACAGGTCGATCAGTGGCTGAGAGCGAACGGGGCCGCCGACCCAGGCGCGTAGCGCAGGACGAGGCGCCGGCCGCGGATTTCGAACGCGTCCAGTCTTTTGAGGAAGGCCATGCCCAGCAGCGAGGTCTGCATGGCCGCCTGGTTGATCGAGACCGGAACCTGGGAAAGGCGGATGGGACCGACGGCGAGGCGATCGACGGTGAGCGCCGCGCCATAGCCGATTCCATTGGCGGTCTCGTAAGGGTGATCGAACTTCAGGGAGGCCAGGTCGATCCCCAGCCGCCGCGCGTCGGCGCGGCAAAGGGCGATGTCGCTCGCCCCCGTATCGATGAGGAACCGCACCGGCGTCCCGTTCACCTCGCCCATGACGTAGAAGTTGCCGTCATCGCTCTGATTGACGATGAGGGTGTGCGGCGCGCCTGGCGCCGCGTAGGCGGGGATCAGTTCGGCGCGCACCTTCAGCCCCACCCAGATCAGTTCGTCGCGAAAGGTGTAGCCGAGGACGAGAACGGCGATGACGGCGCACCAGATCGCGGCGTGGCGCGCCGCTTCGCCCAGCCGGCGGCGGCTGGCGAAGACCACGCCGCTGGAAACCAGGGCGAAGAGGCCGACGTCATACCAGACAAAGCCCCGGTCCGAGCCGGAAAGCTGACCCGGGAAGGCCCGCCACAGCAGCCAGAGCGCGGTCCCGGCGAGAGCGAGGAGGCCCAGCCAAAGGGCGAGACGAAGTCGGCGCCTTCCGCGGCGCGGCCGAGACACCGGACCGCCCCACGGTCCCTCGTTGTCGATCATCGCCGATTCCGCCCCTCGTCGCCCCTTGATGTCTTCGCCATGGACCCGGCGCCGCTCGCCGTCCAGCCGGACCGGAAACGCCGCTCCGGGACCGGCGCGCCATTTTGTCCTTTACATCGACCGATGCGGTCCCTATCTGCCCGCGTTCCGGCGGACCCGATGTCCACGATATGCGCTGCTAACGCCGGATTGGGTTAACCATCTAACAGGGGGTTACGTGAATTGCACACGTACCATTCGCCCCTGGACCTGGTCCGTGAGCGGTCGCCACAATGCCCTGTCGCCCTGGCGCGACAAGGCGCCCTGGCCGTAGCGGCGCGCTGGTTCAGAAACAACTTTCGCGGTGACGTCCTCTACGCGGTGAAGGCCAATCCTTCGCCGTGGGTGATCCATGCCCTGGCGGCGGCGGGAATCGCCGCCTTCGACGTGGCCTCGATCCCGGAGATCGAGCTCATCGCCGCCCATGCGCCGGGCGCGCGGCTCGCCTTCATGCATCCGGTCAAAAGCCGGGCGACGATCGCGCGGGCCTATTTCGACCATGGCGTGCGCACCTTCGCTCTCGATTCCCATGAAGAACTGGCCAAGATCGGCGAGTCGACCGGCGGGGCGGGCGATCTGAACCTGATCGTGCGCCTGGCCGTCGAGACCTCGGGCGCGGCCTATCCGCTGACCGGCAAGTTCGGGGTGGGCGCGGCCGAGGCGCCGGCCCTGCTCCTGGCCGCCCGGCGCGCCACCGACGTGGCGATGGGCGTCTCCTTCCACGTGGGAAGCCAGTGCATGCGGCCTTCGGCCTACCAGAGCGCCATGGCCCAGGCCTCCCGCGCCCTGGTCCGCGCCGGCGTGTTCGCCGACGTGGTCAATGTGGGCGGCGGGTTTCCCTCGATCTATCCGGGCATGGTTCCTCCCGATCTTGGCGACTACATCGCCGCCGTCGATCGCGGGTTCGCCGAAATGATGGTCCACGAGGCCACGGAGTTGTGGTGCGAGCCGGGCCGCGCCCTGGTGGCGGAAGGCGCCTCCCTCCTCACCCGCGTGGAGCTGCGCCGGGGCGACGCCCTCTATCTCAACGACGGCGCCTACGGCTCGCTGTTCGACGCCGCCCACGCCAAGTGGCCTTTCCCGGTCAAGCTGGTGCGCGCCACCGGGGCCGCGTCGGCCCACCTGCGCCCATTCCACTTCTTCGGCCCCACCTGCGACTCGGCCGACCGCATGCCGGGACCTTTCTGGCTGCCCGAGGATGCCTGTGAGGGCGACTATGTGGAAATCGGCATGATGGGCGCCTACGGCGTCGCCATGGCTACCCGCTTCAACGGCTTTGGCGAGACGGAGACCGCGGCGGTGGAAGACGCCCCCATGGCTTCCCTGTTCGGCCTCGCCCCGCGCATGATCGGGACGCCGAAAAGCGCCGCCGCCGGAAACCCCGCGAAGGTTCACCCTCCCCGATGACCGCCATGCCGTCCAACGCCAAGGCCGAACTGCTCGCCACGACGGTGGAGCACGTCGATATCGCCGCCTTCGACGCCCGACCCGTCATCGACGCCATGCGCAAGATGAGCTTCGCCTCGCGCGACGCCGCCCGGGCGGCCGACATCCTCTCCATGGCCATCGAGGACGAGGGCTGTTCGGTGTGGATCACCCTGGCCGGCTCGACCAGCGCCGGCGGCTGCATGCATGTTTATCGCGACATGTTGAAGTGCGGCATGGCCGATGTCGTGGTGGCCACCGGCGCGTCGATCGTCGATATGGATTTTTTCGAGGCGCTGGGGTTCCGGCACTATCAGGCCCGGGGCGACATCGACGACCGCGATCTGCGGGCTCTCAGGATCGACCGCATCTACGACACCTACATCGACGAGGAGGAGCTCCAGGCCTGCGATCACGCGATCCTGGAAATCGCCGATGGCCTGGAGCCGCGCCCCTATTCGTCGCGCGAATTCATCCATGAGATCGGCCGCTGGCTCGCCTCGGGCCACGCCAGGAAGCCGGGCAGCCTGATTCAGACGGCCCACGAGGAGGGCGTTCCCATCTTCTGTCCCGCCTTCACCGACAGCTCGGCCGGCTTTGGCCTGGTCAAGCATCAGGTCGAGCGAATCAAGGCCGGGCGGTCCTATGTCAGCATCGATTCGGTGGCCGATTTCCGCGAACTGACCGACGTCAAGGTGGCGGCCGGAACCACGGGCCTGTTCATGGTCGGCGGCGGCGTCCCCAAGAACTTCGCCCAGGACACCGTGGTCTGCGCCGAGATCCTGGGGATCGAGGCGGAGATGCACAGATATGCCGTCCAGATCACCGTCGCCGACGTGCGCGACGGCGCCTGCTCCTCATCCACTCTCAAGGAGGCCTGCTCCTGGGGCAAGGTGGATGTGACCTGGGAGCAGATGGTCTTCGCCGAAGCCACCACGGTCGTCCCCCTGATCGTGTCGGACGCCTACCATCGCGGCGGTTGGAAGAGGCGCGAGAAGCGGCGGTTCGCGAGGCTGTTTCAAGCGGCGGCGTAGGCCCTCGCGCGCTACCTCGAAAGGGCTCTTGTCACCGCGTCCGGTTCGCTGGCGATGACCCGAAGCAACACGCGGGCGGGGCCGGCCGGCCGGCGGTGGCCCTGTTCGTAGTTGCGGATGGTTTCGACCGAGAAGCCGAAGCGAGCGGCGAATTGTTCCTGGCTGAGACCGAGGCGCCCCCGGATCGCCTTGACGTCGCCAGACGCCGGCCCGGGCGCCACGCGTCGCGCCTGGGCAAGTTCGGCGGCGGTAAAGATCGGCGCCACATCTGAATCGCCGCTGATCTGCGCATCGATCTGCGCGTCGGTCGTTTTCTGTAACTCAGCCCAATCGATCTTGGAAAGGTCGATGTCAGCCCTAAAGCGCCTTACGGTAGTCATCTCGCTCCTTTCTGTTCGCTATGCGCAGGCTGATGATTCGGCGAACATCGCCTCGATCCGTGTAAACGCAGACAAGGCAAAGGCCGCCGACGCCGCCGAGCGCTTTTGTCCGGACCTCACCGTAGTCTCGACGCGCATCGAACGCTTCCATCGTAACGTCATCGAACATCGCGACCGCCAGGTCGAACGGTAGAGACCGGTCCCGCGCGTTCGCGCGGCTCTTGGCCTCGTCCCATTCGAAAATCATTGGGAAAGGTAGGACCGCACCCGGCATCCGTCAATGACGGAGGTAAACGCGACGGCGGTTACCGAACGCGCCGGCGTTCCAAGCCGGCCTTGCGCCCCGGCCTCACCTCGTCTCTACCTTCCCGGTCACGAGCGGAGGCGTTCTTGAGCGATACGGGCGGCCTGGAAGTGTGGCGCGGCGGCGTCAACGCCTGGGAGTGCGACGAGATGGGGCACATGAATGTGCGCTTCTATGTCGCCCGCGCCGTGGAGGGACTGGTCGGGCTGGCGGCCGCGCTGGGCCTGGAGGGCGCGTTTCGGCCCAACGCCGAAGCCACCCTGCTCATCCGCGAGCAGCACATCCGCTTCTCCCGCGAGGCCAGGGCGGGCGCGCGCCTGCACATGACCGCCGGGGTGATCGAGCTTGGCCAGACCGAGGCGCGCTTTCTCCAGCTCCTCGTCCACTCCCAGACCGGCGAGATCGCAGCCAGCTTCCAGAGCGTGGTCGCCCACGTCACCGCCCGCGAAGGGCGCGCCTTCGCCTGGTCGGACAGGACGCGGGCGGCGGCGGCGGACCTGGCCGTGAGCGTTCCCCAAAAGGCCGCCCCACGCGGCATAGCTTCAGGCCCCGTGAACGGCGCCGCCAGCCTCGCCGAAGCCGATAGGATGGGCCTGATCGCCCTGAGCACCGGAGCGTTCGGCGCCCAAGATTGCGACGCCTTTGGGCGGATGCGGCCGGAGATGTTCATTGGGCGAATTTCCGATGGCATGCCGGGCCTCGCCGGGCTGCTCCGAGGCGAGGACTTAACCGGCGCGCCCGAACGCCTCGCCAAGCTCGGTGGCGCGGTTCTGGAATACCGCCTGATCCATCTGGCCTGGCCGCGCGCCGGCGACCGCTTCGACATCCGCTCGGGGCTGGTGGCCATCGACGAGCGGCTTCAGCGCGTGGTCCACTGGATGCTCGATCCGGCCACCGGCCGGCCCTGGGGAACCGCCGAGGCGGTGGCGGCTTGCTTCGACCTCAACACGCGCAAGCTCGTCCTGATGAGCGCCGCGGCTCTGGCCGCCGCACGGGCGCGAATCACCCCGGGCCTGGCGCTGTAGGATCGCCTGGCGTTGCAGACCGGGCGGCCTCGGCCAGCGCGGCGCCGGCGAGGTCGGGGCGCTCCATGGGCAGAAAGTGCGTGGTTCCCGGGACGGTCTCGATGGAAATCCGCCCCGACGCGGTCAATTCGCCGATATGATCATCGACCCGGCAGGTCGATCCTCGTTCGGCGCGCAGGATGCGGATAGGGCAGAGCGAGCGGCGGAAGGCCTCCCAGGGATCGTGGCCATGGGAAGCATAGCTGGACGCCTCCCAGGCCGGATCGCAGGCCAAGGCCACCTCGCCGCCGGGCAGATCGCGAAAGCCGCCGGCCACGAAATCGGCGACCATGCCCTCGGGCCAGGTCGCGAAGGCGCCGCGCCCCAGATAGGCCTCGAAGGCCGCCTCGCGGTTCGGAAAAATGGCGCGCCGGCGCAAGGCGCCCTCGATGAGCGAGGCATGCAGGACGCTCGCCTCGCCAGCCTCGATCGGCGCGCCTTGCGGCAGGATGACCGGATCGAGCAGAACCAGGCGGCGGACGCGCCCCGGCGCCCGCGCCGCGGCCAGCAGGCTGGTCGTCCCGCCCATGGAATGTCCCGACAGAACGATATTGGTGAGGTCCAGGGCGGCGAGGAGCGCCAGCAGATCGTCGCGAAAATCGTGCCAGTCCACCCGCCTTTCGGCCACCGTGGCCAAGGTGGTCGCGCCGTGGCCTCGCTGGTCGATGGCAAGCATGCGCAACCCCGCCGCAAGAGGGGCGAGAATGGCGCGGTAGGTCAGGGCGTTGAAGCCGTTGGCGTGCAGGAAGACGAGGTCGATGGGACGATCGGTGGGCCCAAATTCGAAGGTCGCCATAACGCCGTCGCCCCGGCCTGGAAGGGCGATGTCGCGCTGTCTGGAGACGAGATGCGGATCGGCTGGCGAAGGAAAGACGGCGGCCGGCCTAGTGATTGCTAGGGCCGCCCCCGCCGGTGGCGAGTTGGATAAGGGCGGCGATTCGGTCGGTGGAATCGGCGGCTTGGCCGAGCATCTGCAACGGCGAGGCGCCGGGTCGCACGGCGGCGACCACCTGGTTGGCGGCGTTCTGCGCCATGGTCATGGCGGCGGCGCCGGCGGCGGCGAACTTCGAGGCGGCGGTCGCGTAGGCGTCCTGATAGATGAAACCGTAGGTCGGATAGACCGTGGCGCCCAGGTCGCGGGAGGGATCGTACCACACCTTCACTTCGCTCCAGTCGCCGGCCGGAGACACATCGATCACCGTCACGTTCTTCTCGACCTGGCCGCGCTCGCCCTCGATGATCGACCAGTTGGCGTGACTGATCTGGATGATTCGGTCCGTCAGCACCTGGCTGACCACCGCGACATGGCCCAGGCGCATATGGCCGGTCGCCTTGAAGCAGAGGACAGCGCCGGCCTTGGGCGTGATGCCGGTCTGATAGCGTCCGGCCGCCTGCTGCCACCAGGTGTGGGCGTCGCCGAAGATCTGGATGCCCGAGACCAGGCGGGCGAACGGAACGCACTGCCAATAGTCCTGGGCGACGGCCCCGCCAGGGCTGAAACTCATCAGCACGGCGGCGGCAAGGGAACCAATGACGGCTCTCATCCGTTGGCGCATCTAGGAGAACTCCCCCGGTCAACTCACGTCCTTGGGTAGCCTTGCCCTGAGAGGATGAAAAGAGTGTTTATGCGTGATCGGCGCTCGCGTTTTCGTGAACGAAGCTCCCCAACGCCGTGAGATTTCCCTTAGCCGAAACGCTTGATCCGGTCAGATTGTCGCGATTGTTTTGGAATGGAAAGAGGCAAAGGTATGGTATTTTCAAGGTAAACTGATTTTATATATTGAATTCTTATGGGAGAGTTTTCACACATATCTTTGTCTTTATCCAAGTCAAAATTTCTATACGCAACAACTCGGCGCGCCTTGCTGACGGCGCGACGCCAACACTGACCTTCTGCCCTGGGATTGGCGACCGGCCGGCAACCGGGCATTTGACATAAATAGTTACACCAAGGTTCGCCGAAAGAGCGATTCCTGGCGGCTGGCCGTGGCGCGAGCGGCTTTTTCTTGGGCGGCGCCGGGCCGATCTGGGCCAGCTTGCGGCGATCCGTCGCGCCCAATCCATCCTCACGGCGGCCACGCTGGAATCAGCGCTCAAAGAAAGCTGTAGGGATCGATGTCGAGGGTGAGGCGCACCGACGACGGCGCCTTCAGGCGCGCCCGCCAGGCGGCCAGAAAGCCCTGCAAATCGACCGACCGCTCGGCGCGAATCAGGAATCGCTTGCGGCGGCGCCCGCGCACCAGGCCCAGAGGCGCGTCCGCCGGGCCGAACACATCCACGCCTTCCGCATTGGGGGCGGCGGCGGCGAGCGCGCGCACATAGGCCTCCAGGATCGAAAGATCGCTCCCCGTGGCGATCACCGCCGCCAGCCGCCCGAACGGCGGCAGGCCCGCCGCTTCCCGCTCGGCCATCTCCACGGCGACAAAGGCGTCGCGGTCGCCGACCAGCAGGGCCTTCATCACCGGATGCTCCGGGGCCCAGGTCTGGATCAGGGCCACGCCCGGGCGCTCGCGCCGGCCGGCCCGGCCGGAAACTTGGGTGAGCAGTTGGAAGGTGCGCTCGGCCGCCCGCAGGTCTCCCCCGCGTAGGCCCAGATCGGCGTCCACCACGCCCACCAGGGTCAGGTTCGGAAAGTTGTGTCCCTTCGCCGCCGCCTGGGTGGCCACCATGATGTCGAAAGCGCCGGCCTCCATGGCCCCGATCATGGCGCGGGCCGCCGCCGCGTCGGCCACGGTGTCCGAAGAAAAGACCGCCAGGCGGGCGTCCGGAAACAGAATCCGCGCCTCCTCCTCCACCCGCTCAACCCCGGGACCGATGGAGACCAGGGCGTCCTTCGCGCCGCAGTGGGGGCAGCGATCGGGCTTCATCATGGAAAAGCCGGTCAGATGGCAGACTAGGCGACCGCTGTAGCGGTGTTCGACCAGCCACGAATCGCTGTCGGGCGCCTTCATCCGCTCGCCACAGGCGCGGCAGAGGACCAGGGGGGCGTAGCCTCGACGGTTGAGGAACAGCAGGGACTGCTCGCCGCGCGCCAGCGTTTCCGTCATCGCCGCCGTCAGGCTCGGGGAAAGCCAGCGACCGAACTCCGGCGGTGATTCCCGCAGATCGATCAGGGTGATCTTGGGCAGGACCGCCGCGCCGTGCCGATCGGCCAGCCGCAGCCAGCGATAGCGACCCGCCTGCGCATTCCACAGGGTCTCGAGGGAGGGCGTCGCCGAGACCAGGATCGCGGCGCAGGCCTCGATCCGGGCGCGCGCCACCGCGAGGTCGCGGGCCTGATAGATGAACCCGTCCTCCTGCTTGTAGGAGCCGTCGTGTTCCTCATCGACTACGATCAATTTCAGGCAGGCGAAGGGAAGGAACAGCGCCGAGCGCGCCCCCACCACGATGCGCGCCTCGCCCCTGGCCACCTCTTCCCAGATCGCCCGCCGGCGCGGCGGGCTCACCGCCGAGTGCCACTCCGCCGGCGCGCGCCCGAATCGTTCGGCGAAGCGGTCGATCACCGCCTGGGTCAGGGCGATTTCGGGCAGCAGCACCAGAACCTGCGCGTTGGGGTCCAGCGCCAGGGCGGCGGCGGCGGCTTCCAGATAGACCTCGGTCTTGCCCGAACCGGTGACGCCGTCGAGAAGGGCCGCCGCGAAACCGCCTTCGCCGATCATCGCCTTCAGGGTCGCCGCGGCGGCGGCCTGACTGGGATTCAGCCTCGCCCCCGGCCGGCGGAGGTCGGGCGCGGCGGTCGGCGCGACCGCGACCGGCGCCGCCTCGAGGACGCCCTGAT
>JALYTR010000330.1 GCA_030854165.1 Pseudomonadota bacterium
CATCTGCACCGCCCATAACCTGCTCAAGCTGGCCAGAGCGGTAGGATGAGCCTCCCCGGTCCAACGCACGCCCGCCGACGGTTCAACCCGGCGCGCCGGAAAACCATTATCCAGACAGGCTCCTAGGACACAACCTGACGGGCCTACGGCGTAGCGACCGTGGAGGCGCTGCCCCGCCTCTCCGCCGCCTTGGCCGATTGCCACATCGCCTCCATCTCCGCCAAGGTCGACTCGGCCGGCGAGCTTCCCGCTTCCCGCAGCCGCGCTTCGATGAATTCGAACCGCCGGGTGAATTTGGCGTTGGCGCCGCGCAGGGCGGCCTCGGGATCGACGTCCAGTTCGCGGGCGATGTTGGCGCAGACGAACAGGATATCGCCCAGTTCCTCGCCCGCCTTGGCGATCTCGCCGGCCGCCAGCTCGGCCTTCAGTTCGGCGATTTCCTCCTCGAGTTTTTCCAGCACCTCGCCGATGGTGGGCCAGACGAAGCCGACCCGCGCGGCGCGGCGGGAGAGCTGCACCGCCCGGGTCAGGGCGGGCAGGGCGATGGCGACCCCGTCCAGCAGGCCGGCGGATTTGGCGGCCCGTTCCTCGGCCTTGGCGGCCTCCCAGGCCGAGGTCTGTTCAACCGCCGACTTGACGACGGCGTCGCCGAACACGTGCGGGTGGCGGCGGATCATCTTTTCGGCGACGCCATCCGCGACACCGGCGAAATCGAAGGCGCCAAGCTCGTCCGCCATCTGGGCGTGATAGGCCACCTGCAGCAGCAGATCGCCCAGTTCCGCCTTCAGATCGGCCAGGTTGCCGCGCTCGATGGCGTCGGCCACCTCATAGGCCTCTTCCACCGTGTACGGAGCGATGGTGGCGAAGGTCTGTTCGAGGTCCCACGGGCAGCCGCCGTTCCGGTCGCGCAGGCGGGCCATCACCTCGAGCAGGCGGAAGATCGGATGATCTGGCGAGCTAAGCACCGCGTTCACGGGACGGCCGCTAGCCCATTGGCCGCTTGAGATGAAACACCCCACCCCTACCGTCCTCACCGGACTCGTCCCGGTGATCCATGACCCAACCGCTTGCCGTGGCCGCGCCTGGGCGCGGCCAAATCCGGCGTCGGGGGCTTGGATGGCCGGGACTTACGCCCGGCCATGACGTTCTATTTGGGTGGTGATTCAACCTATCAAACCAATGCTCTAGGTGCGTTCTTCCAGCCGTTCGCGGGCCGAAATCAGGCCCCAGCCGTTGGGTCGCAGGATTTCCAGGGGGGAAAAGCGGGCCTTGTAGTCCATCTTCTCGCTGCCGCGCACCCAGTAGCCGAGATAGAGATAGGGCAGGTCCAGCAGGCTCGCCTGGATCACGTGGTCCAGAATGATGAAGGAGCCGGGGCTGGCGCGCGAAAATCCGGGATCGAAGAAGCTGTAGACCAGGGAGAGGCCATCGGCGAGTTGATCGACCAGGGCGCAGGCGGTCAGCTGGCCGGGACCTTGATCGTCCGTACACGCGCGGTATTCGACGACGTGGGTGCGCACCGCCGTATCCTCGACCATGGCCACATAGTCCGCCCAGGTCATGTCGGTCATGCCCCCGCCGGCGTGGCGTGAGCGCAGGTAGCGGCGCAGCAGATCGAACTGCTCGACGGTGGCTTCCGCCTCGACGACGTGACGGGCGAAGGCGCCGCGCCTGGCGAGCACCCGCCGCTCCGAGCGCGAGAACACATAGTCCGCCACCGGCAGGCGCGCCGAGACGCAGGCGGCGCAACCCTCGCAGGCCGGCCGATAGGCAATGTTCTGAGAGCGCCGAAAGCCGCCCTGGGTTAGCGAATCGTTGACCGCCGCGCCATCGAGCATCGGCAGGTGCGCGAACACCTTGCGCTCCTCGCGGCCGGGGAGATACGGACAGGCCAAGGGGGCGGTCAGGAAGAACCTGAGCTGGCGGGACGGAAAATGCTGGGTCACGGAACCGGGAGATCGCTTTCTAAACGCCTTTCTGGCGAGGGATTAGGGGCCATGGCGGGCGGGGACGCAAGGCGGTTGTTTTCCAAGGGAGGGATAGGATGAAACTGGCCTTCATCGGCCTGGGTGTCATGGGCGCTCCCATGGCCGGGCATCTGGCCGCCGCGGGCCACGAGGTGACCGTGTTCAACCGCACGCCGGCCAAGAGCGGGGCCTGGACGCGCGCCAATTCGGGGCGCGCCGCCAGCGACATCGCCGGCGCGGTGGCGGGGTGCGAGCTGGTGGTGCTGTGTGTCGGGACCGACGACGACGTGCGCGACGTGGTCGGCGCGGCCCTCCCGGTGTTGGAAGCCGGCGCGATCGTCGTCGATCATACGACGACCTCGGCCGGGCTCGCCCGCGAGATGGCCGCCCTGGCGAGCGCGCGCGGCTGTTTCTTTCTCGACGCCCCGGTTTCCGGCGGCGAGGCTGGGGCCAGAAACGGGACCCTCTCGGTCATGATCGGCGGCGACGCCGGCGCGGTGGAACGGGCCTCGCCGGTCATCGGCGCCTACGCCAAGGCGATCCGGCGCATGGGCGAGGCCGGGACCGGCCAGCTCACCAAGATGGTCAATCAGATCTGCATCGCCGGCGTCGTGCAGGGCCTGGCCGAGGCGGTCGCCTTCGCCGCGCGGGCCGGCCTCGATGCGAGCCTCGTCTATGAAGCGGTCTCCAAGGGCGCCGCGCAGTCGTGGCAGATGGACAACCGCTGGGCGACCATGGCCGAGGGGAAGTTCGACTTCGGTTTCGCGGTGGACTGGATGCGCAAGGACCTGGGCCTGGTGCTCGACGAAGCGCGAACCAACGGCGCCCGCCTCGAACTCACCGCCCTCGTCGATCAGTTCTACGCCGAGGTTCAGGCCATGGGCGGCCGGCGGTGGGACACCTCGAGCTTGGCGGCGCGGTTGGGGCGCCGGGGGGTCTCGTCCTAAGCGCGGCGGGCGCGCCGGAGCGCTTTCCCGCGCCCCCACCACCGCGGAGCCTGTCCTCGGGCCGGCCTTTGGCCGGATTCGGGAGCGATCTCCCTCCCCCGTTTCGCAGGGGGGATCAGCGGCGGAGCCTAAAACGACTGGGCGACCAGGCCGGTGGCGACCAGGGGGAGGCCGACGAGGACCAGTATGTTCATCAGGCTCAGCGCGAAACGATCGACGATGGCGATGATCTTGGTGGCGGTCATTGGAAAGTTCCTTGAATTCGAGTTTCGGCGGCGGGCGCCGTCGGTATGACGCTCTGGTAGGTCCGCATCGTTTTTCGATCAAGTTACATATTGTTTATCGATATTAAATTCTCGCAATATATGAACGATCGGACAGGGAATCTCCAGCTGTCGGATGGGCTCGCGCGCGCGGCCCGACGGCGGTAGAAGGCGCGATCGAAGGAAGGATCAGACCATGGCCGACGCCCACCCAAACGCCCTCGTCATCGGCGCATCGCGGGGGATCGGGCTGGGGCTGGCGCGGGAATTCGCCTCGCGCGGCTGGAGGGTGACGGCC
>JALYTR010000030.1 GCA_030854165.1 Pseudomonadota bacterium
TGGTGGAGGCGGCCAACGCCGAACAGGCTCTCGCCGTGGTCGCCGGCGGCGGCGCGGTCGATGTGTTGTTCACCGACATCAACATGCCCGGCCGGATGGACGGCCTGGAACTCGCCAGACGGGTCAATCGCCTCGAACCCCATATTCACGTGCTGCTGACCTCTGGCAAGGTCAGGCCCGAACGAGGGGAAATCCCCAACCACGGGCTGTTCATCTCCAAGCCCTATTCCCCCGAAGCCATGACCCGGGCGGTCGGTCGAATGCTCGCCTAACCTGTCGGCGATACGCGAGAAGCCGAAATCCGTCCTGTCGGGGCGATGCTGGCGCCGCCCCGATCTTGCGATATAGAAGCCGCGTCGCGGGCGAGACGAGGTGACGATGGACCAGCAGGCCGAACCGGCGTCGGACAGACGGCATTCGGCCGCCAAGAAGGACGCCAAACGTCCCACTCTGCGCCAGCGGGTCCACGTCACCCTCGAGGAAGGCCAGGCCGAAGGCGGCCTCAGCCATGTGGTGGAATATTTTCTGATCGTCCTGATCATCACCAATGTGGTGGCGATCATTTTGGAGACCGTGCCCAAGCTCTACGCCCGCTACCACGGGTTTTTCAGCACCTTCGAGCTTTTCACCGTCATCGTGTTCGCGATCGAATACGCGCTGAGGGTGTGGTCGTCTCCGGAGGATCCCCGCATCGGCGCGGACCACCCGGTGCTGGGCCGGTTGCGCTTCGCCATGCGCCCGATGATGGTCATCGACTTTCTCTCCTTCGCGCCCTTCTTTCTGGCCGCCCTGAGCGGGGGCGCGATCGATCTGCGCGCCCTGCGCATCCTGCGCCTGCTGCGGCTCTTGAAGATCGCGCGCTATTCCCAGGCCATGCCCGCCCTGCTGGGGGTCCTCTACGCCGAACGCCGCGCGCTGCTCGGCTCCTTCATCCTGTTGCTTTGTACGGTATGCGCGGCCGGCGAGGTGATGCATCTGGTCGAAGGCCCCGGCCAACCGCGGGAGTTCGGCACCCTGCCCGATTCCATGTACTGGGCGATCACCACCCTGGCGACGGTGGGCTATGGCGACGAGGTGCCGATCACCATGCTCGGCAAGCTGGTGGCGGGCGTCACCATGGTCCTGGGTCTCGTACTATTCGCCATGCCGATCGGCATCATCGCCAAGGGCTTCGTCGATGCCCTCCACCGCCGCGAGTTCAGCATCACCTGGAGCATGGTCAAGCGCCAGCCCCTGTTCGAGGATTTCGGCGTCGAGGCGGTGGGCCAGATCGTCGATCTGATGGGCGCGCGCGTGGTCCAGGATCACACCCGGATCGCCGTCGCCGGCCAGAACGCCGAGACCTTCTATCTGATCATTTCCGGCCGCGCCCGGGCCGAGGACGAGACCGGCGCCTGGGATCTCGAGCCCGGCGACATGATCGGCGACGAGGCCCTCGGCGACGAGGGTACCTACGCCAGGACCGTTCTGGCCCGCACGGAAATGCGCCTGATGGTGCTGCCCAGCGAGGAGCTTCGCCGGCTTTCGCGCAAGTTTCCTCTTCTGGAGCAGCGCATCAAGAACGAGGTCGCGTGGTAGGGCGGGCGCCCGGCGCCAGAATGGCGTCTCCCAACCATCGCTGATGAGCCCGTTCGCCGCGGATTGCGGACCGGTGATCATGTCCGAAAACCGCGAGACAGACAGCGTCCTTAAGGCGATAAGCGCGGTATGGATCTGGATCATGACGCCTGCTGCCGCGCTCTGGCGACTCGCGACGCCCGATTTGACGGGCGGCTGTTCGTGGGCGTGAAGACGACGGGAATCTACTGCCGACCCATCTGCCCTGCCCGCACGCCCAAGCGCGAGAACGTGATCTTCTTTGCTTCGGCGGCCGGCGCCCAGGAAGCCGGCTTTCGCCCCTGCCTTCGCTGCAGGCCCGAGACCGCCCCCGATCTGGGCGCTTGGCGGGGGACCTCCAACACCGTCTCGCGCGCCCTGGCCCTGATCGAGGCGGGCGCCCTGGACAGCGCCGACGTGGAGGCCTTGGCCGGGCGTCTGGGGGTCGGCGAGCGCCAGCTTCGGCGGCTGTTTCGCCAGCATCTGGGCGCCTCGCCCACGGCGGTGGCGCAGACGAGGCGTGTGCTCCTCGCCAAACAGCTGATCCATCAGACGCGCCTGCCGATGACGCAGGTCGCCCTCGCTTCGGGTTTCGGCAGCGTGCGACGCTTCAACGAGACCTTTCAGCAGCTTTACGATCGGCCCCCAGCGGCGGTCCGGCGCACGCAGGGCGACGCCAAACCGTTGCAAGCGGGCGCTTGGCTCACCCTCGCGCTTCCCTATCGCGCCCCCTATGACTGGAACGGCTTGCTAGGGTTCCTGTCGCCGCGGGCGATCGCCGGGGTGGAGGTCGTCTCCGCGGCCGGCTATGCGCGGACCATCGCGCTGGGAGCGGACAAGGGCGTCCTCAAGGTGGAGGCGCTCGCCGGTGACCGACTCGCCGTCGCCATCCGGTTTCCTCGCCTGGACGCCCTGCCGACGATCATCGCCAAGGTTCGTCGCGTCTTCGATCTGGCCGCCGATCCTCGCGCCATCAGCGAACACTTGGCCCGCGACCCGGTTCTGGCCCCCCTGGTGGCGGATCGTCCGGGCCTGCGGGTTCCCGGCGCCTGGGACGGCTTCGAACTGGCGGTGCGCGCGATCCTGGGCCAGCAGATCACAGTCGGCGCGGCGACGGTGCTGGCTACGCGGCTGGTGCGCGAGTTCGGAGAGGCCTTGCCGGCTGACCTGATCGGCGCCGTCCCCGGCCTCACCCACGTCTTCCCCTCGGCCGATCGCCTGGCCGGCGCCGACCTATGCGGCCTTGGCATGCCACGCGCCCGCATCGTCGCCCTCTCGTCCCTGGCGGCGGCGGTGGCCGCCGATCCCCTGATTTTCGGTCCCCGGCGCGGTCTGGACGAGGCGATCGCCAAACTGAAATCGCTTCCCGGGATCGGCGAATGGACAGCCCAGTACATCGCCATGCGTGAACTGCGCGAACCCGACGCCTTCCCAGCCGCCGATGTGGGCCTGATGCGCGCCCTTGCCGGGCCGGACGGCCGGCGTCCAACGCCCGCCGAACTCCAGGCCCGCGCCGAACCGTGGCGGCCGTGGCGCGCCTACGCCGCCCTGCATCTTTGGGCGTCCGAACCCCAAGCCTCCAGCCAGAAAAGCGAGACACCCGATGATCGACAAGCTGCCTGAACTCCTCTTTCTCGATCGTCTGCGAACGCCGATCGGCGAGGCTCTTCTGGTCACCGACGAGGACGGCGTCCTGCGCGCCTTCGACTGGTCCGACCACGAGGATCGCCTGAGCCTGCTGATGCGCCGGCGCTACGACCCCGTTCCCATGACCGCGGGTCCCGCGCCGGCCGCGACGATCGCCGCCGTGCGGGCCTATTTCGCCGGTCAGCGCGACGCCCTGGGCGGCCTCGCGTGGCGCACCGCCGGCACGGACTTTCAACAACGGGTGTGGCTGGCGCTGACCGAGATTCCGGTGGGCGAGACGATCAGCTACGGCGAACTGGCCAGGCGCATCGGCTCACCCATGGCGGTGCGGGCCGTGGGCCTGGCCAACGGGGCCAACCCGGTCGGCGTGGTCGTTCCCTGCCACCGGGTGATCGGCGCCGATGGCTCGCTGACCGGCTATGGCGGCGGTCTGGAGCGCAAGCGCTGGCTGCTCAACCACGAGGGCGCGGCGTTTCGCGAGACTTCGGCGCCGCGGGCCAAGGCGGCTTGAAGCCAATCCGTCAGAGCCTGATCGTCTCGCACTGGAAAGATGCGGGGCGTGAATCAGGCTCTAAACTTTTGATTTCAGAGCAAGATCATCCGAGACGGTTCCGTCTCGGATGATCTTGCTCTAGGCCGCCTCCATGCCGAACTGGAGCTGAGCCAGGCGGGCGTAGAGGCCGCCCCGGGCCGAGAGTTCGGCGTGGGTTCCGCTTTCCACCACCCGGCCGGCGTCCATGACCACGATGCGGTCGGCCGCCAGAACGGTGGCCAGGCGGTGGGCGATGACCAGGGTTGTGCGCCCGCTCATGGCGTCATGCAGGGCGGGCTGCACGAGACGCTCGTTCTCGGCGTCGAGCGCGCTGGTGGCCTCATCCAACAGCAGAATGGGCGCATCGCGGGTCAGCGCGCGGGCGATGGCCAGCCGCTGACGCTCACCGCCGGAAAGGGTCTTGCCCCGTTCGCCCAAGGGGGTGTCGAAGCCGCGCGGCAGGGCGGCGATGAAGGCCTCCGCCTCGGCGGCGCGGGCGGCGGCGATCAGTTCATCGGGCGTGGCGTCCTCGCGCCCGAACCGCAGGTTCTCCAGCGCCGAGCCGGAAAACAGAGGCGCATCCTGGGCGACCAGGGCGATGAGGGCGCGGACCTCGGCCGGGTCGGCCGTTTTCACATCCACGCCATCGATGCGCACCACGCCACCCTGGGGATCGTAGAATCGCAACGCGAGGCGGAACACCGTGCTCTTGCCGGCCCCCGAAGGACCGACCAGGGCCACGCGCTCACCCGCGCCCACCCTCAGGTCGAAGCCGTTCAGGGCCGGCAGGTCGGCGCGCCCCGGATAGGCGAACACCACCTGCTCGAAGGCGATCTCGCCGCGCGCGGGCCTGGGCATCGGTAGGGGCGCGGGCGGGACGGCGATGGCCGGCGTAGCGCCAAGCAGCTCGGCGATGCGGTCCATGGCCCCGGCGGCTTTCTGCACATCGCCCCACACTTCACCCAGCGCCCCCACCGATCCGGCGGCCAGGACGGCGAGAATGGCGAACATCAGCAGCGTGCCGCCGGTCATCGTCCCGATCACCACCGCGTGGGCGCCCAGCCAGAAGATCGTCGCCACCCCGCCGAACACCAGGGTGATCACCAGGCCGGTCATCAGGGCGCGGGCGCGTATCCTGGCCAGAGAGGCGCCAAAGGCCGTTTCCACCGAGCGCCCGAATCGCTCGCCGGCGCTCTTTTCGCGCCCGAAAGCCTGCAAGGTATCCAGAGCGTCCAGCGTTTCGCCCGCATAGCCCACCGCGTCGGCGAAGCGCTCCTGGGCGTGGATCGACAGCTTTCGCACCCGCCGTCCGAAGAGCAGCAGCGGCGCGAGTATCGCCGGCGCCAGCAGCGCAACGTAGAGCGTGAGCCTGGGGCTGACGAAAACCAGCACCGCCAGGGCCCCGACCAGGGTCAGCAGATTGCGTAGGGCGACCGAGGCGGAGGATCCCACCATGCTCTCGACGATCGTCATGTCGGTGGTCAGCCGCGACAGCACCTCGCCGGTGCGGACCTTGAGGAAATAGGCCTGATCGAGGGTGAGGACATGGCGGTAAAGGGCGGCGCGCAGATCGGCGACCACACGCTCGCCCAGTTTGCTGATGAAGTAGAACCGCAGGGCGGTGGCGACGGCGAGGACGGCGGCCACGGCGATCAGAAATAGGAAGGCGCGGTTGAGCTGGGACGCGCCGGCCGAGGAAAATCCCCTGTCCACCACTAGGCGCGCGGCGCCGGAGAGACCCAGGGTGGCGCTGGTCGACACGAGCAGAAAGGCCACCGACCAGGCCGCGTCGCCCCAGTGCGCGCGCAGAAAGGGCGCAAGATGGGCCAATGGCCGAACGTCCCGCCGCTTGGCGCGCCCGCCGATCGCCGCGGTCATCTCACCTCTCATGTCCGCGCCGACCCTTGCCTTTGCGCCGCCCCCTCGTGTATAGGCGCGCCTTCCCCAAACCCCCGCTTCGGCGGGTTTCGCGTCTGCGATCAGGTCGGTTCGAGTTCGCCATGAAACAAGACACCCATCCCGACTATCACTTCATCACCGTGACCATGACCGATGGCACGGCCTATCAGACCCGCTCGACCTACGGCAAGGCGGGCGCGAGCCTGAACCTGGACATCGATCCCAAGACTCATCCGGCGTGGACCGGCGGCAACCAGCACCTGCTCGACCGCGGCGGCCGGGTGTCGCGCTTCACGGCCAAATACGGCGGGTTCATGAAGAAATAGGGATCTCGCCGATTCCCTCGCCCGCCCAAGCGTGCTTTGGGGCGCGCTTGACACCGGCGCCTTCACGATAGACCTCTCGGCGGCGATGACCGGCGCGCCTCCCACCGCCCTTTCGACCCGACACGTCGCCGCCCGCCTCGCGGGACGCTACCTGGGTCCGCGATGGAAGGGGCTGGCCCTCTCCATTCTGTGCGCGGCGGTGTTCGCCGGCCTCTCGGGCCTGCTGCTTGGCATATTGCAGCCGGCGGTGAACCAGATCGCCCATCCGGGGCAGGGCGGCCTGTTCGCGATTCCCCTGATCATCGTCGCCCTCGCCGTGGGCCGCGGATTGGCCCAGGTCATCCAGGCCACCCTGGTCAACCGGATCGGCAACGGCGTCGTGGGCGATATCCAGCTCGAGCTGTTCGGCAAACTGGTCCGGGCCGATCTGGCCCGGCTGCGCGCTTCCCACACCGGCGGGTTCGTCTCCTCGGTTCTCTACGACGCCGGCCTGATCCGTGAAGCCGCCACAAGCGGTCTGGTGACCTTCATCCAGCAAGGCCTCACTCTCGTGGCGGCCGCCGTGGTGATGGCGACCACCGACTGGAAACTCGGTCTTTTCGTTCTCCTTGCCGCGCCGATCGTCGCGCTCTTCCTGCGTCGCTTCCTTCGCCGCGCCACCAAGGCGGCCAGCGGGGCGATGGAGGCGACCTCCAGTCTCTCCAGCGCCATCATGGAGGGGCTCGATGGGGTGCGGGTGGTGAAGATGGAGAACCGGGAAGCCTACGAGGAGGGTCGCGTGGCGGCGGTGATCGCCGAGCGCCAGCGGCATATCCTGAGCGGCGACAATGCGCGGGCGGCGGCGGCCCCGGTTTCGGAAACCCTGACCATGTTCGTGGTCGCCGCGGTGCTGGCTTACGAGGGCTGGCAGGCGAGCGCCGGGCGACCCAATATCGGCGCCTTCGCGGCCTTCTTCGCGGCGCTCCTGACCGCCGGCCAGGCCCTGCGCCAGGTCTCCAATCTGCTCACCGTCTTCGGCCAGGGATTGATCGCCGGCCGGCGGCTGTTTCGCGCCCTCGACGTGGAGCCGGAGATTGGCGACGCTCCCGGCGTCGCGTCGCTGCCATGGGGAGAGGCGACGATCCGCCTCGAGGCGGTGTCGTTCGCCTACGCGAACGGCGCGCCGGTTCTTGACAATCTGACCCTGGAAGCCCAGCGCGGCGAAATCGTCGCCCTGGTGGGTCCTTCCGGGGCGGGCAAGACCACCGTCCTCAACCTCATCCCCCGCTTCTACGACGTCACCGGCGGACGTCTCACCATCGACGGCCGGGATATCCGCGAGGTGGCTCTGGCCTCCCTGCGCGCCCAGATCGCTCTGGTTACCCAGGAGCCGTTCCTGTTCGACGACACCATCGCGGCCAACATCGCCTATGCCAGAGAGGGGGCCGGGCCCAGCGAGATCGAGGCGGCCGCGACGGCGGCGGCGGCGCACGGGTTCATCGCCTCCCTGCCGCTCGGTTACCGAACCCTGGTCGGTGAAGCGGGGATGCGCCTTTCGGGCGGCCAGCGCCAGCGCATCGCCATCGCTCGGGCCTTTCTGAAGGACGCCCCCATCCTGCTGCTGGACGAGGCCACCAGCGCCCTGGACGCCGAAAGCGAAGCTCAGGTCCAGGCAGCTCTCGCCCGCCTGATGGCCGGACGCACCACCGTGATCATCGCCCATCGCCTCTCCACCGTGCGCGGGGCAGACCGCATCTATGTCCTGGAGCGGGGGAGGGTCGAAGAAGTTGGAACCCATTCCTCCCTGATGAAGCGCGATGGGCTTTACGCGCGCCTGGCCCGAAGCCAGGATCTCGAACACGTTCCCGAGCCCGTCCCTCAAGACGACGGCGGCCCCTCCGCATGAAACGTCTCCTGCGCGCCTCGGCCGTTCAATCCCTGCTGGCCTGGATCGTCGCCGGCTACATCGAGGTGTTGATCGCCACGGTCCGCTGGCGATTCGACAATCGCCAGGCCGCCGATCTCGCCATGGCCTCGCCGGGGGGACTTATCGCCCTCTTCTGGCATGGGCGGATCGCCCAGGGCATGGCCTGCCGTCCGCTGCTGGCGAAAAAGCCTCGCTGGGTGATGATCTCCCTGTCGCGAGACGGCCAATTCATCGCCCTGGCCGCCCGGCGGCTGGGCATACCGCCTCTGCGCGGATCGGCGGCAAGCGGCGGCGACACCCTCGCCAAGGGCGGGGCGTCGGCGTTTCGCCAGGCCCTGGCCGTCCTGAGGGCCGGCGCCGTGATGATCCTCACCCCAGATGGGCCGCGCGGCCCGCGCGAGGTTCTGCCGCCCGGTCCCGCCCAGATGGCCCGCGCGGCGGGATGTCCGGTCTTTCTCATGAGCCTGGCGGCGCGGCCCGCCCTGGCCCTCGACAGCTGGGACAAGGCGCGCGTCCCGCTGCCCTTCGCGCGCGGCCAGGTGGTGCTGGACGGCCCTCTTTGGGTGGCGTCCGACGCCGACGAGGCGGCCATCGAGGCCACCAGGGCGGACTGGCAACAGCGCATGAACGCCGGTCAGGAGCGCGCCGAGGCTCTGCTGGCGGGCGTGAGCGCTTGAACGCGCCGTCCCCGGTTCTGACCCTCTATGGTTTGGCGGCATGGGCCGCCGCTTCCCTCGCGCCCGCCTGGCTGCGCGCCCGCGCCGAGGCCGGCAAGGAGGACCCCGCCCGGCTTGGGGAGCGGCTTGGCCATGCCAGCCTTCCCCGCCTGGACGGCCGGCTTGTCTGGCTGCACGGGGTCAGCGTGGGCGAAAGCCTGTCGTTGCTGGGCGTGGCCGAGCGCCTGCGCGCCGAACGGCCGGATGGGCTCGTCCTGATCACCAGCGGCACGCGAGCCTCGGCCGATGTTCTGGCCTCGCGCCTGATGACCGGCGTCGTCCACCAGTATTGCCCGATCGATACGCCCGGCGCGGTAAGACGGTTTCTCGATCACTGGCGGCCCGATCTGGGCGTCCTGGCCGAGAGCGAACTTTGGCCCAATCTAATCCTGGGCGCCCGGCGGCGGGGCGTGAGGCTGGCCCTGGTCTCGGGGCGTATCTCGCCGGACAGCCTCAGACGATGGCTATGGGCGCCCGCCACCGCCCGCGCGGTCCTGGGCGCCTTCGAGCTGGTGCTGGCCCGCGACGCGGCGACGGCTGAGCGGTTTGCCGCCTTTGGCGCCCGGGTCGATGGGCTGGCCGATCTGAAGTTCGCCGCCGCGCCTCTGCCGGCCGACGAGACCGAACTGGCGCGCCTGCGAAGCGCGATCGGCGAGCGCCCGGTCATCCTCGCCGCCAGCACTCACCCCGGCGAGGAGCCGACGATCCTCGACCGGTTCGGCGCGGTAGCCAGGGATGCACCCGCGCGGACGTTGCTCATCCTCGTCCCCCGGCACATCGATAGGGGGCCAGAGGTCGAGCGGCTCGCGCTGGATCGGGGCTTCGCCGCGGCGCGCCGGAGCGCGGGCGCGGGACCGGCCGGCTCGGGGGTCTATGTGGCTGACACCGTAGGCGAGCTGGGACTCTGGTATCGCGTCGCTGGTCTCGCCGTGCTGGGCGGCAGCCTGATCGGAGGCGTCGGTGGCCACAACCCCTTGGAGCCGGCGCGGCTCGGCTGCCCTTTCATCGCCGGAGCGTACGTGGAGACATGGCCCGTCTACGATGAGTTCGAAGCGCGCGGAGCGGCCGGGCGTGTCGCGCGAGCGGAAGATCTCGACGGGTATTTCCGCGCCGCCATCGAAGCCCCCGACCGCCTGACCGCGATGGCCGGCGCGGCGCGCGCCTATGTGGCCATGAGAGACGCGGAAGCCGGCGAGGCGATTTCGCGCATCCTCGGGCTCCTCGCCGCGTGACCCTCGCCACGCCTCGCTCGTGGTATCGGCGTGACGCGCGGTCAGCCGTGGTCATCGCGCATGCGCTTCTGGCGCCCTTCTCATGGGTCTGGGCGTGGGCGACGGCGCGGCGCCTGGCGCGGGGTCGCCCATGCGATCCTGGCGTCCCGGTGATCTGCGTGGGCAATCTGACCCTCGGCGGGTCGGGCAAGACGCCGGTGGTCCGTGAGTTGGCGCGGCTGTTGGCGGGCGCCGGCCAGACCGTCCACATCCTGACCCGCGGACATGGCGGCCGGCTTGCGGGTCCGCTCCGGGTAGACACCGCCTCGAACACCGCCAGCGAAGTCGGGGACGAGGCGATGATGCTGGCCGCGGATTGGCCGGTCTGGATGGCCCGCGACCGCGCCGCCGGCGCCCGCGCCGCCGTCGAGGGCGGGACGAACATCCTTGTCATGGACGATGGCCATCAGAACCCCAGCGTGAAGAAAGCGCTTTCGCTCGTCGTCGTGGATGGCGAGACTCGCGATGGCGAGTGGCCCTTCGGCGCCGGGGGCGTGTTTCCGGCCGGGCCCCTTCGCGAGCCACTGAAGGCCGGCCTCGCCCGCGCCGACGCGGTTGTGGTGTTGCTTCCGGGCGATCTCCGCGTCGCCGATCCGGCGCTGCTGTCCCTGTTCGCCGGCAAGCCCGTTTTGATCGCCCACCTTGAGCCGGTCGCGCCACCGCCCGGCGGGCCGCGGATCGCCTTCGCCGCCATCGGCAAACCCTGGAAGATGGAGCGGGCCCTGAAGGCGGCCGGCTGCGACATCGTTGGATTTCTTGGCCTGCCTGACCATGCCACGGTTGGCGAGTCCACGCTCGCGGCGCTGGCGAGACGGGCTGAACGGCGCGGCGCGGGGCTCGTCACCAGCGAAAAGGACTGGGTGAAGCTGACCCCGGCCTGGCGCGGGCGGGTGGCCGCCTGGCCGGTCAGGGTCCGGTTCGAGGACGAGGCGGCCGCGCGCCGGCTGATTGGCGCCTGAGGGGCTTATGACGCCCCCGCCAGAACCGCGAATTTCCACGCCGCCTCGCCCAGCAGGGGCACGCGCGCCTCCATGGCGACAGCCTGTGGGCTGTTGGCGGTGCCGTCGCGGACCCGGCCGACGATGCCCTGAATGATGCCGGCCAGGCGAAAGGCGTTGTAGGCGAAATACCAGTTGAGGTCGGGCAGGCCGGCGCGTCCGGTCAGGCGACAGTATTCGGCCACATATTCCTCCAGCGTCGGGATGCCGTGGGCCTGAAGGTCCGGGATGGCGGCGATCGCGCCGTTCACCCACTGCATGAGGACATAGGTGAAATCTGCCAGGGGGTTGCCAAGGGTGGCCAGTTCCCAGTCAAGCACCGCGACGACGCGCGGCTCGCTGGGGTGCATGACCATGTTGTCGAGCCGATAGTCGGCGTGGACGATAGTCGTCTGGTCGTCCTCGGGAACGGTGCCCGGCAGCCAGTCGATCAGCCGCTCGATGGTCTCCAGTCGCTGGGTCTCCGAGGCCTTGTACTGCTTTGTCCAGCGGGCGATCTGGCGGCCCATGTAGTTGCCCGGCCGGCCAAAGCCCTCCAGGCCGATCGCGCGGTAGTCGGTGTTGTGAAGGTCGGCGAGGGTCTTCAATGCCGCCATATGGATGGCGTGGCGCTCGGCGGGCGCGTAATCGGGGAGGGACTGGTCCCAGAAGATCCGCCCCTCCACCATGTCCATAACGTAGAACATGGTCCCGATGACCGTCTCGTCCGCACAAAGACCGTAGGGCCGAGGAACCGGAAAACCGGTGGGGTAAAGGGCGGAAATCACCGTATATTCCCGGTCCACAGCGTGCGCCGACGGCAGGAGCTTGCCCGGCGGCTTGCGGCGCATGACGTATTTGCGCGCCGGGGTGATCAGCTGGTAGGTCGGGTTGGACTGGCCGCCCTTGAACTGGCGCACTTCCAGCGGACCGGCGAACCCTTCCACATTCGCGCCCATCCAGTCGGTCAGGGCGCCTTCGTTGAAACGGTGGCTGTCGGCCACCGCCTTGACGCCGGTGTTCTGCGCCTCGCGCAGCCGTTCGGCTTCGGCGTGGTCATCGGCCATGGCCCGTCCTCGTCGCTCGTTCCACTGGAAGCACTGTAGCGAACCGCCTCCGCATCTTTCAACTAATACCAACCGCCGCTGAAAGTGACTCGGGGGGGATTCCCATTTTTGGCGAACAGTGATTCACCCTGCTGATTGCAGGGGAGAGAACCGATGCCCGCTCTTGGATTGCGTGGCGACTATGACGCGTCGGCGCTTCGTCGGTTGGCGGCTCGGGCC
>JALYTR010000331.1 GCA_030854165.1 Pseudomonadota bacterium
TGGCTGTCCGCCGTCTATTTATTGTTTTTATTGGAAAAATTGGCGCGCTCGGAGCGATTCGAACGCCCGACCCCCAGATTCGTAGTCTGGTGCTCTATCCAGCTGAGCTACGAGCGCGCGCCGCCTGATCGGCGAAGGCGGGGAACCTAGGCGGCCCGGGGTCTTAATTCAAGGCGGGAGTTCGCCGTGGGCACGGCAATCGGCCGAAAGCACCATTTCAGCCACGAACTTTACAAACGTCACGAACAAAGCAACGGATTTTGCGCGTAGCGCGGAGTTCCCGCAAAATCGCCCGGTTCGCGGGGTTCGTGAGGTTCGTGGCCAATTTATCGGCCTTCGGCCCAAGGCTGCGTCGCCATGGGTCACCGCGCCGCCACATAGGCCTTCAGACCGGCCGCCAGATGATCGAACATCAGGCGCATGCGGCGGCTGGCCTTGAGATCTTCGTGCATGACCACCCAGGCTTCCAGATCGAAGCCGAAGGCATCGACCAGGATGGGGACGAGGTTGGGATCGCGCCTGGCGATGGCCGGCTGGCAGGCGCAGATTCCGAAGCCGGCGCGCAGGGCGGCGAGCTGGGCCAGGTCGCTGTCGGTGCGCAGGGCGAAGAGGTCGCGGGAAACCTCGAAGCCAACGGCCTTCAGCGCTTCTTGGGGCGGCGCGAGGCGGTCGTAGCCGATCAGGGCGTGGGCGGCGA
Organism: Pseudomonadota bacterium; assembly: GCA_030854165.1. GTDB lineage: Bacteria > Pseudomonadota > Alphaproteobacteria > Caulobacterales > Caulobacteraceae > Acaudatibacter. The sequence continues at coordinate 698 of JALYTR010000331.1, forward strand.
GATCGTCCAGGGTGCGCGGCTCGCCGTGCTTCTGAAGATACCGGTGGTGGGCGTAAAAGTTCAGGTGGATCGAGCCGACGCGGCGGGCGAAGAGGGCGCCCTGGGTGGGCCTGGCCATGCGCACGGCGATGTCGGCGTCGCGGCGCAGCAGATCCTCCTGGCGGTTGGAGAGGGCCAGTTCGATGGTCACCTCGCCGTGGCGTTCGCGAAAATCGGTGAGGATGGCGGGAAGCACCTCGGCGCCGACGATGTCGCTGGCGGTGACCCGCACCGCGCCACGCACCGCGTCCGCTTCGCCCGAGGCGGTGCGGATCAGAGTCTCGGCCGCCGCCGACATGGCCTGGGCGTGCGGGGCCAGGGACAGGGCCGCCTCGGTGGGGCGAAGACCGCCGGACGAACGGGTGAACAGGGCGCCGCCCAGAGCACTTTCCAGAGCCTCGATATGGCGGCCCACGGTGGGCTGGGCGACGCCGAGGGCGCGCGCGGCCCCCGACAGGCTGCCGGCCTCCAAAACGGCGAGAAAGGCGCGGTAGAGATCCCAGGCGGGCCCAGTGTCGGCCATGCATAAACGTATAGCCGAAGCACGATATTGGTCAATTGTCGAATAGCTCTGGCGGGTTCATTTTGACCACCAACGAAGAGGAGACTTCCCGTGATCCACGCCCGCCAGAAGACCGCCCTGATCGTCGGCGCCACCGGCTCGTTCGGCGGCCACGCCGCCGCCGCTCTCATCAAGCACGGCTGGAGGGTCCGCGCCCTGACCCGCGACGTCGCCGCCGCGCGGGCGAAATCCGGCCCGCGCATGCCCATCGAATGGACGCGCGGCAACGCCATGAGCGGCGCCCAGGTGACGGCCGCCGCCGCTGGCGCTGACGTCATCGTCCACGCCGCCAATCCGCCCGGCTACCGGAACTGGCGGGGCCTGGCGGCGCCCATGCTGGCGGCGACCATCGCCGCGGCCAGGGCGACGGGGGCGCGGATCGTCTTTCCGGGCAATGTCTACAACTACGCCCCGGGCGCCGGGCCGTGCATCGCCGAGGCGGCGCCCCAGGCGCCGGTGACCCGCAAGGGCCGGATCCGGGTCCGGATGGAGGCGATGTTGCGCGAGGCGGCTTGCGATGGCGTCAGGGTGCTGATCGTCAGGTCCGGCGATTTCTTCGGCCCGGCCGCGCCGACGAGCGGCCTTGGCTGGCTGACGAGCCGGCGCGGGGGGCGGGTGCGCTGCGTCTACGCGCCGGGTCCGGGCGAGGTCGGCCACGCCTGGGCCTATCTGCCCGATCTGGCCGAGGCCACGGCGCGCCTCCTGGACCGCGAGGCGGACCTGACGGATTTCGAGGTGTTCCACTTCGCCGGCCACTGGCTGGCGCGCGGCGACGATCTGGCCGCGGCGGCGCGGCGCGTGACCGGCCGGCCCGACCTGCCGATCCGGCCCTTTCCCTGGCCGCTGATCTGGGCCCTCTCGCCCTTCGTGGAGATGTTCCGCGAGCTTCTGGAGATGCGCTACCTGTGGCGCCGCCCCATCGGGCTCGACGGCGGCAAGTTGGCCGCCTTCCTGGGCGCACCGCCGACGACGACGCTGGACGCCGCGGTGCGCGCCACGCTCGCCGACATGGACGTGCTCGAGGAAGGCGCCGGACCCATCGGCGCCCTCGCCGCCGCGTGAGGGGGCTCGGCGCTCGGTGCTGACGCAAGCGTCGGACAAGCGAGCGCCGCGTCGAGATCCCCAATACCAACCAGCTTTGAGATTGACCGGAGCGCGGGCATCCTGCCCGCATCGCGCAGCGAGGCGTCGTCGGAAGACCCGGACTTCGTCCGAGCGGGCTGGAAGCCCGCGCTCCGAAAACGGCCGCCACCCCCGATTCGGTCGAGAGTCACCATCAATGCCGGTTGGTATAAGTTGGCCTAGCCCCCACCTCGATTTTCTGGAATGAAGCCACCTGCGGCCAGTGGGTGGGGCTTATGGAAACCTTTTCGATCTCCGACGCCGCGTTCACCGGCTTTCGCATCGTTCGCGAGAGGCCCAAGGCGGTGGCCGTTTGGGCGGCGATCCAGTTGGTCGCCTCGCTTGTCCTGGGTGGGATGGTCGTTGCGATCGCCGGGCCGGAGATCAGGCGGGTGACAGACATCAGCGCTGTGATGAACGCGAGCCCCAGCGAAACAATGGTTCTTGTACAGCAGATGGCGCCAATCTATGCGTTGTTCTTCACCTATACGCTGGTGTTCGACGCCGTCATCTACGCCGCCATGAACCGGGCGGTGATGAGCCCCGCCGACGACCGCTTCGGCTACTTCCGTCTGGGCGCTGACGAGCTTCGACAGTTCGCCCTCTTGTTGCTGAGCTTCGTGTTGTTCATGGGCGTCTATTTCGTCGCGGCCCTTGTCGCCGTCGCGCTCGCGGTGATTGCCAGCTTGGTCTTAAAGTCTGTCGCGGCGCTGGTCGCGGTACTCGCGATCGTGGCCGCCATCTGCGCCGCCATCTTCATCCTGGTGAGGCTGTCCCTGGCGTCCGCCCAGACCTTCGCCACGCGCAGAGTCATCCTGTTCGGCTCCTGGGCGCTGACCCGCGGCCGTTTCTGGCCCATTTTCGGGACCTACGTCCTGGCCTTCGCCTTTGCCTGCGTGGTGCTCGTGCTGGGTTTCGTGGTCAGCTTCGCCCTGGCCGCCATCGTGGGCGGCGGCGAGGCCATGGCCAAAATGGTCCGCCCGGACTTCAGCGCGCTGGCCACAATGTTTTCGCCGGCCCTGTTGGCGCGGATGGTGGTGAGC
>JALYTR010000332.1 GCA_030854165.1 Pseudomonadota bacterium
GGGCGGCGGCGGCCATCCTGGCGAGGCGACGGGGGGCGCCCAGCAGGGCGGCGAGGGCGGCGGTGAGGGCGGCGGCGGTGAGGTCGTCTTCGTGGGCGACCTCGGCGGCGCCGGCTTGGCTGAGCACCCGGGCGTTGGCGCCCTGGTCGTCATCGAGGGAAATCTTCAAGGGAATCAAGATCGCAGGTCGCCCGGCAACAGCGATCTCGCTCACCGTCGAGGCGCCGGCCCGGCCGATCACCAGGTGGGCGGCGGCGAGGCGGCCGGCCATGTCGCGGAAGAAGGGGGCGACCTCGGCGCGGACCAGGGCGTCGGCGAACACGCGGCGCGCTTCATCGATGCATTCGGGGCGGGTCTGCTGCTGGACCTTGAGGCGCAGGCGCAGAGATTCCGGCAGCGCGGCGATAGCCGCCGGCACGAGTTCGGAAAGCAATCGGGCGCCCTGGCTACCGCCGGTGACCAGCAGGCGGATCTCATCGGTGGGCGGAACGTAGGCGAGGCCGGCCAGGGCGGCGATTTCGGCCCGTACGGGGTTGCCGACCACCACCGCGCGGGCCTGAACGGCGGGCCGGGCCTTGAGCAGGATCGGGAAGGCGCAGGCGACCGCCGTGACGTGCGGGGCAAGCAGGCGGTTGGCCCGGCCGCTGACCGCGTTCTGTTCGTGGATGATGGTGCGCCGGCCTTGCGTGATCGCGCCGATCAGGGCCGGCAGGGAGGGATAGCCGCCAAAGCCGACGACGATGGCCGGGTCGATCTCGGCGAGCGCGGCGCGGGCCTGCAGGACGCCACGCAGGATGGCGCCCGCCGCCCTGGCCATGCCCAGCGGGTCGCCGCCCCGGAAGGTGGCCGAGGCCAGGGCGATGCGCTTTTCGGCCGGGAAGGATTCGGATAGGGCCTGGGCGCGCTCGTCGGTGGCCAGGACGATCCGCCAGCCGCGGGCGGCCAGAACCGTGGCCAGGGCCTGGGCGGGGAAGAGGTGGCCGCCGGTCCCGCCAGCGGCGATGACCGCGACCTTGCGGGACGCCAGACCGCGATCAGGCAAACGCGCCGGCCTTGGCCATGGGATCGGTGGCCCCGTAGGCGCCTGGCCGGCGGCGGGTGAGGGCCATGGCCATGCCCAGGGTCAGGCCCATGGCCAGCATGGACGAGCCGCCGTAGGAGATGAACGGCAGGGTCATCCCCTTGGTCGGCACCAGATCCAGATTGACCGCCACATTGATGAACGCCTGCATGCCGACCAGGACGAACAGTCCCGCCGCCGCCACCTGCTCGAAGGGATCGGACAATTTCATGGCCTTGTAGAGGCCGCGCACCACCAGCAGGGTGAAGAGGGCGATGAGGGCGAGCGACAGCCACAGGCCGTATTCCTCGGCCGCGGCGCTGTAGGCGAAGTCGGTGTGCATGTCGGGGATGTGCAGCTTCATGATCCCCTCGCCGGGACCGCGCCCGAAGGCGCCGCCGGCGGCGATGGCCTCGGCGGCGCGGTGAACCTGCTGGGTGTCGGTCTTCTCGTGGCTGAGGAAGCCATCCACCCGGCTCGCCACGTGCTGGAACAGGAAGTAGGTGCTGCCAAGGCCGCAGACGGCCATGCCGCCCAGCACGCCGATCCAGCTCATCGGGACGCCGGCCATCCAGAACGCGGCCCCGAAGGCGGCGGTGATGAGGACGGTCTGGCCGATGTCCGGCTCGGCGAGCAGCAGGGCGACGGCCACCGCGTAGAGGCCAAAGGCGATGGTGACGCCGGGCACCCCCTCGCCCTTCTGCCCCTCGGCGAACATCCAGGCGATGAGCACGATGAGGGCCGGCTTCATGAATTCCGACGGTTGCAAGGTGAAGCCGGAGATCTCCACCCAGCGGGTGGCGCCCTTGGCGGCGTGGCCCAGGACCGGCAGGGCGAACATGGCCGCGATGGCGATCAGATAGATGAAGAAGGCGGCCCGCCTCACCCCGCGCGGGGTTAGCATGGAGGTGGAAAGCAAGACCACCGCGCCGGCGGCGGCGAAGATGCACTGGCGGACGGCGAAGTGGAACGGCCAGGCGATGCCCAGGCGATAGGCCGCCGCCGGGCTGGTGCCGAACTGCAAGAGGACGCCCAAGGCGATCAGGGCGGCGGTGGCGCCCAGCACCCAATGGTCGGTGGTCCACCACCAGAGGCCCAGCCGCGAGCGGTCGGAGCGGGCGAAGGCATGGGTCTGGGCGGTCATCGCCTCGCCTCTTGAAGCTGTGGAGCGGTCAGAGCGTGGACGGCGGCGCGGAAAGCTTCGCCGCGCTCCTCGAAGTCGGCGTACTGATCGAAGGAAGCGCAGGCCGGCGAGAAGAGGACGACGGCCTCTTCGCCGCTCGCCGCGGCGTCGGCCCAGGCCGCGGCGACGGCCGCCTCAAGGGTCCCCACCTCCAGCAAGGGCGCGCGGCCTTCGAGGGTGGCGGCGAAGGCGGCCGACGCCTCGCCGATCAGATAGGCCTTGGTCACCGAGCCGAAGAGATCGGCCAAGGGCTCGATGCCGCCTTCCTTGGCGCGCCCGCCGGCGATCCAGCGGAAGGCCGGCCACGCGCTCATCGCCTGGCGGGCGGCGTCGGTGTTGGTGGCCTTGGAATCATTGACGAACCGGACGGCGCCGAGCATGCCGACCGTCTCCATCCGATGGGCGAGGCCGGGGAAGCTCATCAGGCCGGCGACCGCGTCCGCCTCGGCGACGCCCAGGGCGATGAGGGCGCCGTAGGCGGCGGCGGCGTTCTGCCAGTTGTGGCGGCCTGTCAGAGAGCGGGCGCCGGAGAGGTCGGCGACCTCGACAACCCGATCGTCGGTGGCGTCGTAGAGCCGGCCCTGCAGGGCGTAGATGCCGCGCCCGAGGCTGCGGCGGGCGCTGATCGGCCAGATGGTCCGGCGGTTGGCGGCGGTGATCTCGGTGCACAACTGCTGGCCCCAGACATCGTCGATGCCGATGATGGCCGTGTCGCCCTTGCCCTGGTTCAGGAGAATGCGCTTCTTGGCCGCCACATAGTCGTCCATGCCCCCGTGGCGGTCCAGATGGTCGGGACTGATGTTGAGTACGATGGCGACGTCGGGCTTGAGCGAGGCGGTCAGATCGAGCTGATAGGACGACAGCTCCAGGACATAGACGGCGCCGCCGTGCATGTCCTCAAGGCCCAGGACGCCGACGCCGATATTGCCGCCCAGGCGGGCGTCGCGGCCCGCTTCGGTGAGGGCGTGGGCCAGAAGGGCGGCGGTGGTGGACTTGCCGTTGGTGCCGGTGATGGCGACCACTTTGGGACGCTTATGATCGGGAGCGAGCGCCACGGCCCTGGCGAAAAGCTCGATGTCGCCGACGATCTCGACACCGGCGGCGCGGGCCTTCTCCACCGTCCAGTGCGGAGCGGGATGGGTGAGCGGCACGCCGGGCGAGAGGACCAGCGCGGCGAAGGCGAACCAGTCGGCGGCGGCCAGATCGACCAGGGTGAGGC
>JALYTR010000333.1 GCA_030854165.1 Pseudomonadota bacterium
ACGCTCATCTGGTCCTTGGCCGGGCGGCGGCCCTAACCGGGGGATGGGCGGAGGCGGCCGACGCCTTCACCCAAGCCCTCCTGCTCGGCGCCGACGATGACGACGGCAAGCTTCTGCTCGAACATTCCGCCGCCTGCGCGCGGTGCGGGCGTCTGGGCGAGGCGGTCCAATCGTGGAAGCGCGCCCGGGCACTGGCCGAGGATGAGGCCGAGCCCGCGGCCCGCGCCATCGGCGCCCAGACTCTGCTGCGGGGCCTGGCCGAAGCGGCCCACGAGGTGGCCGCCGATCGCGGCGATTGGCCAGGCGCCTGGGCCAGTCTCGACGCCCTGACGGAGCTGGAGGATGACTCCGCCGCCATGGAGGGGCGCACCCAGCGGCTGGTCAAGGCGACGGCCAAGGCCCTCGGCCAGGCGGCGGACGAGCGAGATCCGCGAATCTTCGCCCTGGCCCAGCTCCTGATCGATCACGGACGCGGCGACAGTCGCACGCGCGTGATCCTGGGCCGCGCCCTGTCGCGCGAACGCCGTCACGAGGAAGCCCTGACGGTATGGCGGGCGCTCGCCGCCGAGCGCCCCGACAGTGTCGAACCTCATCTTCAGATCGCCCGCCTGGCCAAGCGACTGGACCAGGCGGACCTTGGCCGCCGGGCGGCGGACGCGGTGCTGGCCCTTGAGCCGGGGCACGCCGAGGCTGGCGAACTGCGGACTCTTTTCGACGAAGCGCCTAGTTTGGGCTAGTCTGACCCTCCCTGGCCGCTTCAAGGATCATACGAGATGTGCGGAATCACCGGCGCCTTGGACCTGACTGGCGCCCTGCCAGCCAAGGCCATGATGGCCCAGGTCGAGACCATGACCCGTCAGATCGCCCACCGCGGCCCCGACGCCGACGGGGTGCGGGTGTCAGGCCCCTGCGGCCTGGGTCATCGGCGCCTGGCCATCATCGACCTCAACCCGCGCGCCTCGCAGCCGATGAGCACGGCCGACGAGAAGCTCTGGGTGGTGTTCAACGGCGAGATCTACAATTTCCCCGCCCTGCGCGTCGAACTCGAGGCGGCCGGCTGCGTCTTTCGAACGACCAGCGACACCGAGGTGCTGCTGCACGGCTGGCGGGTGTGGGGCGAGGCGATGTTCGCCCGCCTGCGCGGCATGTTCGCCTTCGCCCTGTGGGACGAGACCGGGCAGGCCCTGATCCTGGCCCGCGACCGGTTCGGCAAGAAGCCGCTCTATTATCACGCCGGGGGCGAGGTGTTTCTGTTCGCCTCCGAGATCAAGTCGATGCTGACCTGGCCTGGCTTCGAGCGACGGGTGGATCTGTCGGTCATCCACGACTTCATGACCTACCACTACTGCATCGGCGAGGAATCGGCCTTCGTGGGCGTGCGCAAGGTTCCCCCGGCCCACTACATGGTCGTGCGGCGTGGCGCGCCGGCGCGCCTGGAGCGTTACTGGGCGCTTGCGGCGGTCGATCCGCGCAATGGCGCGCGCTCCCACGCCGACCTGGCGCGCGAACTGGTCGGCAGGCTGGACGACGCGGTCGCCTGCCGGATGATCGCCGACGTGCCCCTGGGCGCGTTCCTGTCCGGTGGGGTCGATTCCTCGGCGGTGGTGGCGCGCATGGCGACCATGTCCAGCCAGCCGGTAAAGACCTTTTCGGTCGGTTTCGACATCGCCGGCTTCGACGAGACGCCGTTCGCCCTGCAGGTGGCCGAGCGCTACGAAACCGATCACCACGCCTTCATGATGGGCCATGACCTGGTCAGCGAACTGCCCAAGCTGATCTGGCACTATGGCGAACCCTACGCCGATTCCTCGGCCCTGGTGACTTTCGCCCTGGCCAGGGAGATCCGCAAACACGTGACGGTGGCCCTGACCGGCGACGGCGGCGACGAGATCTTCCTGGGCTACGCGCGTTATCTGCGCTTCAAGACCTTCGTGGAGCGCTGGCGGGCGGGGGTGCGGCCGAGGCTGCCCTACGAGCCGGTGCTGCCGGGCGAAGCGACCCTGCTGCGCGACCACTACGGCCGCTGGATTGGGGCGTTCCGCGAGGAACACAAGCAGGGCGGCTATGGCCCCGCCCTGGCCGAACACCTGCTCACCACCTCCATCGACCGGCTCGGCCTTGGCCTGGAGAACGCGACCGGCGACGACGCCATGGATCTGGCGGCGCGGGTGGAGGTCGGCGGCTATCTGCCCGACGACCTGAACGTCAAGGCGGACATCGCCACCATGGCCGTGGCCCTGGAAGGGCGAAGCCCCTTCCTCGATCACCAGTTCGCCGACTGGGCGGCCAGCCTGCCGCAGGACCGGCGGGTGTTCGAGCGGGGCGGCGCCCTGGAGACCAAGGCCTTGTTGAAGCTGGCCATGGAGCCCTACCTGCCGCCGGAAATTCTCTACCGCCGCAAACAGGGCTTCTCGGTGCCGGTGAAGCATTGGATGCGCTTCCAGATCCGCGACTTCATGGTCGAAACCCTGACCAGCCAGCGCTTCCGCGAGCGTGGCCTGGTCAGTCCGCGCTATGTTTCCTCCCTGCTCGCCAAACACCTGAGCGAGGAAGAGGACCACGGGACGCGCCTGTGGGGGTTGCTCTGCCTGGAGCTCTGGTATCAGACCTTCATCGACCGGCGCGAGGACGGACCGCTGGACATCAATGTGATGGGCGGCGCGCCGGACCTGCGCCTGGCCGGATGACGGGGGGCCGATGACGGGGGCAACGGCGACCCGGAACAGGCCCGCCCCACGCGCCGATGACGACGGCCAATGGGTGGCGCGGGGCCTTAACAGGATCATGGTGGCGATCCGGGCCGACGACGCGGAAGAGGTGTACGCCGCCACCGCTGAAATCGTGGAACGGGCCCCGGAGGCCGTGGCCCCCTTGGGGATGGCGGCGGAATTCGCCGCCCGCGCCGAGGACTGGCCAATGGCGGTGCGCTACCGGGCCGCCCAGATGGCCGCCCAACCTCAGGATCGCCCGGCCAAGGTCGCTCTCATTCGGGCGCTGATCCGCGCCGGGGCGACGGCCGCCGCGTTGGATCTGGTCGATCGCCTGCTGGAACAGGCCCCGATCGGGGGCGGCTTTCGTCGGCTCCGCCTGGAAATTCTGCTCGCCGATGGTTCGAGCGAGGCGGTCGCGGCCCTCTGCCAGGCGCTGATGGAGACGCCGGCCAATGGCACGGCGGCGTTCATGGTCGATGTCGCCCAGATCCTGGCCCAAGGCCAGCAGTTCGAGGCGGCCCGCGACTTCGTCGACGCCGGCCAGGCGCGGCATCTGGGCAACCCGGCGCTGGCCAGGCTGGCCGCGACCCTGGCCTATCGCGAGGGGCGCTGGAGCGAGGCGGAGGAACTCTGGCGTGAGCTGGCCGAATCCGACGACGAGAGCGCGCGCCGGGCGGCGGGGCTCTATCGGGCCCGCATCGCCATCGCGGCCGATCGGGGGGCGGACGCCGCGGCCCTCTATGGCGC
>JALYTR010000334.1 GCA_030854165.1 Pseudomonadota bacterium
GCGCCCAGGGCCGCCAGGAGCTGGGGCAGGATCGCCGCCCAGCCGACGGAATCCATCAGCCGGCGCGCCTCCTGTGGCGCGGCGGCGGCGGCGGGCCGCAGCATGGCCAGAGCAACGGCCAGGGCCAGGATCGCGCCGAACGCCATGGAGATCACCGTCACCTGCCCAGGATCGACGAGCGGCGCGCCGGCGACCTCGATCGCGGGCAGCGCCAACGTACCGACCAACGCCGCCAATGGGACGATCAGGATCGGCAGGAACAGCCGATTGCCCCAGAGCGCCGCGCTCGCCTCGCGCTCGGGAATCGTCGTGGTCGCCGGCTTGGTGACGCCAACCCCGCCCACCGCGCCAATCCCCACCATGGCGATGACCAGCACGCCGTTGCCGAAATCGCCCAAGGCGTCGCCGGCGAGAAAACTCAGGGCGAAGAGGCCCCAGAACGCGGTGTTGTTCCAGCGTTTGCGGTTGGCCCGATCGAAAGCGCTGAAGACGGCGATGGCCGCGAACACGACGCCGGCCAGAGCGTATGCGGCCTGGACTCGGATCACGATGGCGCATCCTGCGCCGGCGCGGCAGCGCGCGCCCGAGCCAGTCGGCGGTCCAGAAGCGCAAGGCGTCCCAGGTGGACGATGAGGGCCAAGGCGGCCGTGGGCGCCGCCCACAACGCTACGCGCAGGGGCGCCACGACAATGTGGTTCTGCTGCAGGACAGCCTGGATCAGCAGCACCGAACCCAGGGCCACAAAGATGTCCTCGCCGAAAAACGCCCCGACGTTGTCGACGGCGGCCGCGTGGGCGCGGATCAGGTCGCGCCTCGTCGGATCGGCCGGGCCGTGAAGCCTCTCGTCAGCCGCCTCCGCCATCGGCGAGAGCAGCGGGCGGACCATGGCCGCGTGACCGCCCAGGGACAGAAGGCCCAGCGCGGCGGTGAGTTGGCGAGCGGCCAGATAGCCGGCCAGCAAGCGGCCCACCGTCACTGACGCCAGGCCGGCCACCAGAACGCGAGCCCGAACCTGCAGACCGGCGCGCTCCAGGACGCCGATCACCGGCAGCACCAGAAAGACCACGCTGATATAGCGCGCCTCGTTGAACGCCTTGCCGAGGGTGGAAACGACGGTGATCGGATGCAAGCCGCCGGCGAGGCCGGTGACCAGGGCGGCCACTGTCACCACTAGCAGCGGGTTGAAGCGCGCTGCCAGCCCGACCAGCACCACCGCGATCCCCAGGAGACTCATCATCGAAGACATCGCCGCCCTCTTCTTGCCTGACGCCCCGCTTAGCGGGCGCTTTCGAAGCCCCCATCACGCGAGATGGAGCGATTCGCCGCCAAGCCAGCGACCGCGCCCGCCACACTGTCGAAGATATGATCCTCGCCGATCAAAGCGCGCAGGCCGAAGCGGATGAAGGCTCTCTGCGCCTCCACGGCCTCAAGGCGGGCGAGAGCGAACGTCACCCCCGCCCGCCGCAGATCGGCGACAAGCGTTCTGAACACCTGAGCGGCGGTGAAGTCGATGTCGATAATGCCGGCCGCTTCGAGAATCAGGAGCTTAACATTGCCTTGCCCCACATGCGCGGAGGCGGTCACCTGGCGCCGGAAATTGTCGGCGTTGAGGAAGGAAAGTGGGGCCTGGAAACCCACCACCACCACCACGCCAGGCGCGCTGTCGGCTTGGGCAGCGCCGGTGATCGGCCACCAAATCGTGGTGCCGGGCACGTTGTGCATCGGCCGAATTTGGGCTCGGGCGCTGGACCACACGCCATGCAGCAGGGAAAGGCCGATGCCGACCGCGACCCCGCTCTCGATGGGCAGGAGGATGATGGCGGCGGCGGTCAGCACGATGAGGGCGAACTCCGCCCCGCTGGCCTTCAGCACGTCGCGCATCTGACCGATCCGAAGGAGGCGCAGAGCGACGAAAAACAGCACGCCACTCAGCGCCGCTTTGGGGACGTGGGTCAGCAGGCCAGCCCCGAAGGCCAGGAGCAAAGCCACGATAGCGATAGCCGCCAGGCCCGAGAGTTGCGAACGCCCGCCGCTGCCGACTACGATGGCGGTTCGCGGCGGGCTGGCGTTGACCGGAAACGAGCCGAAAAGGCCGCTGAGCACACTGCCGGCCCCAAGGCCGATGTAGTCGCGATCGACATCCGGGTCCGCGCCCGAGGTGGGCGGAAAGGCGCGCGCCGTCGCCGCGGTCTGCACCATGGCGACCAGGGCGATGAGGAGGGCCAAAGGCAGCAGAGGCGGATAGCGATCTAGACTTACGGTCGGCATGACGAGCCTCGGCAGGCCATCTTGCACGCCGCCCAGAACGGCGACGCCGCGCCCCTCAAGTCCAAGGGCAATAACCGCCCAGGTCGCCAACCCCATCCCGATCAGCGGCCCAGGAAGGCGGGCGCTCACGGCATGGGCGCCGACGCTAAGCGCCAGGACTCCGGCCGCGATGGCCAGAGCGTAGAGGTTTATCGATGGCGCCTCGCCCCACAGGAGCAGGATCCGGTGCGGCAGGCCGCCGGCCACCGGGGCCACGCCAAGGGCGCCGGGCGTCTGAGAGACAATGATGTGGATGGCGATTCCGGCCAGAAAGCCGGTGGTCACCGGAACCGACAGCAGGTCGGCGATCCAGCCCATGCGAAGGGCGCCGGCGGCCATGACGATCACCCCAACCATGAGACCGAGCGCGGCGGCCAGGGCAATGTATTGCGGCGACCCGGCCGCCGCCATCAGGGCGAGCGCGCCGGCGAAAATCGGCGTGATGGTGGAATCGGCGCCCACCGACATTCGCCGGTTCGATCCGAACATCACGAAGGCGAGAGTCCCGGCGATGAAAGCGAAGAAACCGAACTGCGGCGGCAGTGACCCCAGCTTGGCCGTGGCCATTTGTTCGGGAATGGCGATCGCCGCCAGAGTGACGCCGGCGAGGAGATCGGGTCCGATGAACGGCGCGCGATAGCCGGCGAACGAGCGCAGCACGGGCCAGGGACGATCCGAGCCCGGCGACGTCTTCGCCCGCGATCCAGCCAACCCCAAGGGTTCTTCCTCCATCCGGCGACGCTATTGCGTGCCGAGACGGTTTTCCAGAGCGGTTCTTCGAGGCAGACACCGGATCGCGCGGCGGAAGCTCGGAACGGCGGCGGCGGCCAGCCGTTTCGCTCGGTACTGAGGGCCAAGGGGCGTCGTCCACGAATGACTATCACCGACAGCCGCGCGGCCGACGCCCTGAAAGGGCGCATCGTCGCGGTGCTCAACACCGCCAGCGGCGGATGGGACGCCCATGCCGAGGGCCGGGCGAGGGAAATCTTCGCCGCCGCGGGCCTGACCCACGCGGAGGTCACCAGCGTCCCGCCAGGCGAGATCGACGCGGCGCTGACCAAGGCCGTCGGCGGCGCCGACGTGCTGGTGGTTTTGGGCGGCGACGGAACGATCCGGACGGCGGCCGCCCGCTGCGCCGGCTTCTCC
>JALYTR010000335.1 GCA_030854165.1 Pseudomonadota bacterium
GACTCCCTTGCGGTTCATCATCGAGCTGATCGAGGCTCCGGGCCACGAGCATGCGTTCATGCGTGATCGCGCGGCTTGACCGCGGGGCGGCGGGCGCCTAGGCAACGCCCGCGCCTTCCCGCAAGGGCGGAAGAGAGTGTCAGGCTTGGAGGAGAGAGCATGGACGGAAGTCTGGGCGGGACCCATCTCGACGCTCTGGTGGCGCGCCTGTTGGCGCGCTGGCCCGACCATGCCGGCTATATCGTCAAGAGTTTCGAGGGCCGCGGCGCCGGCGTGAAGGCCGTTTCGGACGAACTGGCGCGCATCGTCCTTGTTCTGGGAGAGGCGGCGGAGGGCGGCATCGACGCCCTGATCGACGACTATCGCTACCTTTGCGAGACCATTGTGCTTCCCGAAGAGTTGCACTTCCGCCGCCACGGGACCTACCGACTGGCCAACTTCGCCGACGCCGAGCGCGAGTGCTACGCCAATCCCCGGTTCATGAACCGCTACATGAACGGCCTCTTGGTCTCCGACGTGATGTGGTCGAACCATGCCCACGCCTTCGCCTCTTACGCCAACGACTATCTTCCGCGCCTTCCCGCCGGCGCCGCCCACCTGGAGATCGGTCCCGGCCACGGGCTGTTCCTGTTTTTCGCGGCGCGAGAGGCGTCCATCGCCCGGGTCGAAGGATGGGACGTCAGTCCGACCAGCATCGCCAACACCCGCGCCGCCTTGACCGCCCTCGGCGTCGAGCGGCCGGTGGAACTGAAACTCGCCAATTTGTTCGAAGTCGCGCCGGCGAGCCGGGCGGGGGCCTTCGACAGCATCGTGATGAGCGAGATCCTCGAACATCTGGAAGACCCGGTGGCGGCCATGCGCGCCGCCGCCGGCCACCTGAAGCCCGGCGGCCATCTGTGGGTGAACGTGCCGGCCAACAGCCCGGCGCCCGATCACATCTTCCTGGTGAACGGCCCCGACCATGCCGTAGCCTTGGTCCGAGAAGCCGGTCTGGAAGTCGTCGATTCGGCGGCCTTCCCGATGTCCGGCGCAACTCTGGGGAAGGCGGTGAAGCGTAAACTGGCCATATCCTGCGTCGTCTTGGCCAGGAAGCCAGCGGCCGATCATGGAGTGCAACCGCGATGAACCGGGACGAACTGCGCGGCAAGGTGCAGGATATTCTGCGCGACATTGTCGATGACGAAACGGTGACCATCACCGATGACACCGTCGCCGAGGACGTGGTCGACTGGGACAGCACCAATCATGTCCGCCTGATCGTCGCCGTGGAGGAGGAATTCCATATCCGCTTCGAGACCGACGAGATCACCAAACCGGAGTCGGTCGGCGAACTGTTGGACTTGATCCAAGCCAAGCTGGCGACCTGATCGCCCTGGCCCCTCCGTGTCTTCCCTCGCCGACCTGCCCTGGCTGACCGCGCCGCCGGCGGATTTCGTCGAACAGTGCCGCGCGCTCGTCGCCGACGCGGGGCGAGCCGGCCTTGGGGCGCAAGCGGCGCGATTGGCCGTGCACGCCCTGGATGGGCGCCAGGCGCGCCGCCTGGGGCGGGCGATCGGCCGTATCGCCGAGGCGGGCGGCGATCTTGCCCCCCTGGCGCCGCTCCGCCTGGTGGTTCTCTCCAACAAGACCTTCGACTTCATCGGCGACCACCTGCCGGCCGCCGCCGCGCGCCACGGCGTGGCCCTCGACCTGATCCTGCCGCCGTTCGATCAGGCGATGCAGCAGGCGCTCGATCCAGCCTCGCAAACCCGCCGAGCGGGGCCGGACGCCATCCTGCTGGCCCTCGACCACGACTGGTACGGCCTGGGCGCCGGGGCTCTTGACGACCCCAGGATCGCCCTGTTGGACGCCATGGCGCGACTGGGCGACCTGCTGAGCGCTCTGCAGGAGAACACCGCCGCGACCCTCTACCTTTCGACCGCGGCGACGCCACCCATGAGCCTGTTCGGCAGTCTGGACGCCCGCGCTCCCGGCAGCCCGCGCGCCCTGATCGAGGCGCTCAACGTGGCGATTGTGAGGATGGCCGAGGAACGCGGCGCGCTCCTCATGGACACTCGAGCCCTGGCCGAACAGGTGGGGACCGAGCGCTGGTTCGATCCGGTCCAGCATTTCGCCTACAAGCTGCCCTTCGCCAGCGCCTATGGGGCGATCTACGCCGACTGGGTCGGACGGCTGGCGGGCGCTGCGCGGGGTCGGGCGCGCAAATGCCTGGTGCTCGATCTCGACAACACATTGTGGGGTGGGGTGGTGGGCGACGATGGCTTGGCGGGCTTGGTCCTGGGTCCCGGCAGCGCGCGGGGCGAAAGCTTTCTGGCGGTACAGAACATGGCGCTCGCCTTGAAGGCGCGCGGCGTTATCCTGGCCGTATCCTCCAAGAACGATGACGCGGTGGCGCGTGGCGCGTTCGAACAACATCCCGAAATGGCGCTGAAGCCGGCCGACATCGCGGTCTTCCAGGCAAACTGGCGGGACAAGCCGAGCAATCTCGAAGCCATCGCCGAGAGCCTGAACATCGGCCTCGACGCCATGGTGCTGCTGGACGACAACCCCGCCGAACGCGCCCAGGTTCGCGCCGCCCTGCCCACGGTCGCCGTGCCGGAACTGCCCGCCGATCCGGCCTGGTTCCCCTGGACGCTGATGAGCGCCGGGTATTTCGAGGCGGTGGGATTTTCCGCCGAGGACCGGCTGCGCGCCGCCGCCTACGCCGGCGACGCCCACCGCGCCGAGGTCAAGGCGACGGCGCGCGATCTGGGTGACTATCTGACCTCTCTCGATATGCGCCTGACCGCGGGACCGTTCGACCCCGCGGGACGGACGCGGATTGCCCAACTGATCAACAAGACCAACCAGTTCAACCTCACCACCCGCCGCTATTCGGAAGGCGACGTGGCCGCCTTTGAAGCCGATCCGGCGGCGATCACCCTGCAGATTCGCCTGGCCGACCGCTTCGGGGATCTGGGAATGATCGGGGTGGTGATCGTCCGGGTGCGCGAAGCCTCGGACGGGGTGAGCGAGGCGACGGTCGATAGCTGGCTTATGAGCTGCCGGGTTCTGGGCCGCCAGGTGGAGGAGGCGATGCTGGCGCTCCTTCTCGAACGCGCCGCCGCAGCCGGCGCGACCCGTATCGCGGCCCAATATCGGCCGACGCCCAAGAACGGCATGGTGCGCAATCTGCTGGATCGACTGGGGTTCGCGCTGGTCGCGGAGGACGAGGCGGGGGTGCGCCACTATGTGCTGGCGGTGGGCGGGGCGGCCGAGGCCGCCTTGCCGATGCGGATCGAGCGGGCGGCGGAGGGGGCGTCGCGCCCACGTCCCCCCTAGTACCGCGCCTTCGGCTGGCGGCGCAGGCTCTCCCAGACGGCGCGGAAGTAGCGCAGGCGGCGGGGGCCGGCGTCGGGGGCGGCGAGACGATCGTGTTCGAGGAAGGCGACGAGATCCTCC
>JALYTR010000336.1 GCA_030854165.1 Pseudomonadota bacterium
ACCGCGTCGTCCACGACGCCGACGCGCCGAATGGCCGCCCGCTCGGGGCCGGTGAACCGCCGCTCGCCGACGCTGACGGCGATGTCGCCGCCCAATATCTCCCGCGCCTGGGCGGCGAGGCCGGCGCGGAACGCCTGGGCCGTCGATCCCGCCGCCGCTATGGCCGCGACGCCCAGGGCAAGGCAGGCCAGGAAGATGCGAAAGCCGCGCACCCCGGCGCGCAGTTCGCGCAGTGCCAGGCGCAGGGAAAGCGGCATTCAGGTTTGCTCAATCATGCGGCCGTCCGCCATGCCCGCCCGCCGGTCGGCGCGCCCGGCCAGAGCCTCGTCGTGGGTGACCAGGACCAGGGCCGCGCCGCTTTCCGCCGCCAGGGCGAACATCAGATCGGTCACCGCGGCGGCGTTGGCGGCGTCCAGATTGCCGGTGGGCTCGTCGGCGAAGAGAAGGCGGGGTCTGGCCGCCAGGGCCCGGGCCAGGGCCACCCGCTGCTGCTCGCCGCCCGAGAGCTGATGGGGATAGTGGCGGATTCGCGGACCCAGGCCGACCCGCTCCAGCCAGGCGCGGGCCGTGGCCATCGCCCCGCGCTCGCCGGCGATCTCCAGGGGCGTGGCGACATTTTCCAGGGCGGTCATGTTGGCCAGCAGGTGGAAAGCCTGGAAGACCAGCGACACCCGCCCGCGTCGCAGTCGGGCGCGGCCATCCTCGTTAAGCCGCGCCAGATCCTCGCCGAGCAGGAACACGGCGCCCGCGGTAGGCCGCTCCAGTCCCGCGGCGACGGCGATCAGCGAGGACTTGCCGCAGCCGGAAGGGCCGAGAACGGCGACCCGCTCGCCGGCCTCCACCGCGAAATCGACCTCGCGCAGGACTTCCACCGGCCCCGCCCCCGAGGTCAGGGTGAGCGACACCCCCTCCAGGCGCAGCGGCGGCGCGGTTTCGTCGAGGCGGCTGGCGCCGGCTGGTTTGAGGCGGGTCAAGACTTGCCTACATAGGGCGCAGCCATGCCCGCGCCACCACACAATTCAGCAAGCCGCCGCGTCCTGCTGGCGGGAGCCCTGGCGCTCTCCTTCGCCGGGCGGGCGTGGCCGGCCCCAGCGGCCCGGAGCCGGATTGTCACAATCCTCGGCGACTCGATCACCGCCGGCTATGGCCTCGCCGCCGCCGCCGCCCTGCCGGCGAGGTTGCAGGCCGCCCTGGCCGCGATCGGCGCCCCCGCCCTGGTGCGCGGCGCTGGGGTGAGCGGCGACACCACCGCCGGCGGCCTGGCTCGCCTGGATTTCTCGGTCCAGGGCGACACCAACGTCTGCGTCGTCGCCCTCGGCGGCAACGACCTGCTGCAAGGCCTCGACCCGAGGGCCACGCACGCCAATCTCACCGGCATCGTGGCGCGTCTGCAGGCGCGTGGGATCGGCGTGGTCCTCACCGGCATCGTCGCGCCCGCCGCCATCGGGGCGGCCTACGCCCGCGATTTCAACGCTGTCTTCAGGGCCGTGGCGCGGGCGCGGCGGGTGGCCTTCTACCCCGATCTGCTGGCCGGCGTCGAAGCGCGCGGCGCCCTCAACCAGCGCGACGGCATCCATCCCAACGCCGCGGGGGTAAAGATCATCGCCGCCCGCCTGGCCCCGGTGGTGGCGGGGGCGCTGAAAGCGCGCCGATGATCCGCCTCTTCGCCGCCGTCGCCATTCCAGCCAGCATCGGCGAGGTTCTGGCGCGGCGCCAGCAGGGCCTTCCGGGCGCCCGCTGGCGGCCGGCGCAGAGCCTCCACATCACCCTGCGCTTTGCCGGTGATATCGCGGAGAACCAAGCCGACGATCTCGACGCCGAACTGGCCGTCGTCGCCGGCGCGCCGTCCGAGATCGTCCTTTCGGGCGTGGGCGCCTTCGGCGAGGGCGCGAAAATCAGCGCGGTCTGGGCTGGAGCGGAGGAGAGCGACGCCTTGCGCCGCCTCGCCGCGGCTTGCGAGACCGCCGCCCGCCGCGCCGGCCTGAAGGCCGCCGGCCGCGCCTGGCGACCTCACGTCACCCTCGCCTATCTGAAGCGCGCCGAGCCGGCCCGCGTCGCCGCCTGGATCGCGGCCCACAACCTCCTCAAATCGCCGCCGTTCGCGGTCAGCGCTTTTGGTCTCTATTCCACCCGGCGCACGAGCGCGGGCTCGATCTACCGGCTGGAGCGGGCCTATCCGTTGGGTTGAGCGCGTGGCGTCCGGCCGCAGGCCACGCGAAACCTACCCGGAAAACGCATGCTCCCTGAGCACGTTCAGCGGCGCGATGGCCAGCAGTTCCTCGTGGGTGGCTTCCAGCACCAGGGGCGGAGCGAAGCCGGCGTCCAGAGCTTCCTTCCAGCGCGGCGCGCACACGCACCAGCGGTCGCCGGGGCGAAGGCCGGGGAAGTCGAACTCCGGACGCGGGGTGGAGAGATCGTTGCCGGCGCTCATGGAAAAGCGCAGGAACTCAGGTGTCATCACCGCGCAGACGGTGTGCATGCCGACATCGTCCGGACCGGTCTCGCAGCAGCCGTTGCGGTAGAATCCGGCGACCGGATTCATCGAGCAGGCGGCCAGGTCCCCGCCCAGGACATTGCGCGCGGCCTTGTCGTAGCGGATGGTCATGGCCCCGACCTTATGGCCCAAGTCCGGGCCGTCGTCACGGAGCGACCGCGAAAGATGAACCTCGACATCCGACCGCGGCGAAGCGCCCTCTATATGCCGGCGTCTAACCCGCGGGCGATCGAGAAGGCGTGCGCCCTGGCCTGCGACACGGTCATTCTCGATCTGGAAGATGCGGTCCCGCCGGACGCCAAGCTCGCCGCCCGCCAGGCCGCCGTCGCCGCCGTCCAGGCCGGCGGCTTCGACGCCCGCGAGGTGGTGGTGCGGGTGAACGCCCTGGCGACGCCCTGGGGCGCGGACGATCTGGCCGCCGTCGCCGCCGCCGGACCCGACGCCGTTCTGGTTCCCAAGATCGCCGGCCCGGCCGACATTGCCGCCTATGACCGCGCGCTCGAAGGCGCGCCGGCGCGAACCGCGCTCTGGGCAATGATCGAAACCGCCCCGGCCATCCTCGCCCTGGACGCCATCGCCGCCCAGGCGCCGGCGACCCGGCTCGCCGCCTTCGTCATGGGCGTCAACGATCTGGCCAGAGAGACCGGGGCGCGCCAAACCCCCGGCCGAGAGCCCTTCTGGGCCGCGCTCTCATTGGCCGTGACGGCCGCCCGGGCGCATGACCTGACCATCCTCGACGGGGTCCACAACGAGATCGACGATCTAGCCGCCCTGGAGGCGGTCTGCCGGCAGGGCGCCGACTTCGGCTTCGACGGCAAGACCCTGATCCATCCCAGCCATCTCAAGATCTGCAACGCCGCCTTCACGCCCGATCCCGCCGAAGTCGCTTGGGCGCGCGCGGTGATCGCGGCCTTCGACGCGCCGGAGAACGCGGGGAGGGGCGT
>JALYTR010000337.1 GCA_030854165.1 Pseudomonadota bacterium
CAGTGAACTCCCGAACAT
The DNA here is from genome assembly GCA_030854165.1 of Pseudomonadota bacterium. Lineage (GTDB taxonomy): Bacteria > Pseudomonadota > Alphaproteobacteria > Caulobacterales > Caulobacteraceae > Acaudatibacter. Next base: position 19 of record JALYTR010000337.1, read on the forward strand.
TGGAGGCTACCGCTCTCCGAGGCCGGCGACGTCCCTGGTAGGTCTAGTGGCCGATCTTAAAGGGGCCGTGTTCCTGATCATTTCTTCCAACGGTGGTGGTCAATGACGTCCGAGGTGGACTTGATCCGTGCATCGTCCAGAGCGACGACCGCCCCCAGCCTCTCCAGCGCCCACACCGCCGCATCCCTCACCACTTCGCTGGTGTCACTCAGCCGCGCCCGCGCCGCTTCCGCCAGGACGGGGTCACCCGAATTGCCGATGGCGTAGAGGACGTTGCGGACCAAGCGGTCGCGGCCGATGCGCTTGACGGGGGTGGCGGAAAAGAGGGCGCGGAAGGCGGCGTCGTCGAGGGCGGCGAGATCGGCCAGGGCGGGGGCGCGAAGGGCCTCGCGGGCGGCGAGCCGCGTCTCGTGGGCGGCGCTGGCGAACTTGTTCCACGGGCAGACCGCCAGGCAGTCGTCGCAGCCGAAGACGCGATTGCCCATGGCGGCGCGGTATTGCAGCGGCATGGGGCCGGCGTGCTCGATGGTCAGGTAGGAGAGACAGGCGCGGGCGTCGAGCTGATAGGGGCCGACGAAGGCATGGGTCGGGCAGATGTCCAGGCAGGCGCGGCAGGATCCGCAGCGATCGACCGCCGCCACGTCGGACGCCAGGTCCAGCGTGGTGAGGATGCTGCCAAGGAACAGCCACGACCCGAAGTCCTGGGAGACCAGGTTGGTGTGCTTGCCCTGCCAGCCGAGGCCGGCCCGCTGCGCCAGGGGCTTTTCCATCAGCGGCGCGGTGTCCACGAACACCTTGACCTCGCCACCCAGGCGCCGCGCGATCTGGCTGGCCAAGGTCTTCAGCTTGCCCTTGATCACGTCGTGATAGTCGCGGCGCTGGGCGTAGACCGAAATCGCCGCCTGGCTCGGACGCCGCGTGGCCTCCAGCGGGTCTTCGTCCGGTCCATAGTTCATGCCCAGCACGATGGCCGAGCGGGCGTCCTTCCACAGGGCGGTCGGGTGGCTTCGGCGCGCCGCCGTGGTCTCCATCCAGGCCATGGTCCCGTGCCGGCCCTTGGCGATGAATTCCGCCAGCCGTCCGGCCGCCGGCCAGGGATCGGCGGCCGACGCGAAGCCGCAGGCGTCGAAGCCGAGCGCTTTCGCGGCGGCGCGGATCGAAGCCTTCGGATCGTCAGAAATCCAGGTCGTCATAGTGGGCGGCCGGGGCGAGGCCGGGCCAGCGGTCGGTGAGGATGGCGCGGAAGGCCGGCCGCGACTTGACCTTCATGTACCAGATCTTGACGGCCGGAAATTCGCCCCACGGAATGTCGCCGAAATAGTCGAGGATGGAGAGGTGGGCGGCGGCGGCGAAATCGGCCAGGCTGAGGCGCTTGCCGGCCAGCCAGTCGCGGGCCTGAAGCAGCTTTTCCAGATAGACCAGATGGGTCTTCAGGGCCTCGCGCCCCTGGCGCATGTTGTAGAGATCCGGCGCGCCCAGCTTGAGCAGGCGCTTCTCGAGCTTTTCGTGCAGCAGATAGGCGTTGACCTCGTTGTCGAACTTGCGGTCGAACCATTGCATCAGCCGGCGCGCCTCGGCCCTGTCGGCCGGTTGCGCGCCCAGCAGGTCGTGTTCGGGGGCCACATCCTCAAGGTGTTCGAGGATGGCGCGCGCCTCGCAGATGACCAACCGACCGGCCCCCGTTTCCTCGACCAGGACAGGCGTCACGCCCGAGGGGTTGAGGGCGAGGAACGCCTTGGGCTGCTCCCAATAGCGAACGATCACCTCCTCGAACGGCAGTCGTTTTTCGGCCAGGGCCAGGCGGGCCTGGCGCGAGGCCGGGTCGAGGGGGAAGTGATGGAGGGTCCGCACGAGGCTCATGGCGCGCACCGAGCTATAGCCATATCCGCCCGTCGAACAACGCCTCGGCGGCGGTTAAGGGCGCGTTTAGGGCGCGGGATCGTCCGTCCCCTCATGAAATTCCGGGAAGGCGCCGACGTGGGGTTCGGCGTGCCCTCGTGGATCGGGATGGACGATGATCTCGGCGGCCGGAAAGGCGGCGAGCACGCGCTTCTCGGCCGCCACCACCGCCTGGTGGGCGGCGATGAGCGAGAGGTCCGCGTCGAAGTCGGCGTGCAGCTGGATGTGGACGATGGGACCGGAGGCGCGCGTGCGCAGTTGATGGACATTGGTGATCCGTGGGTCCTGGGTGACCAAAGCCACGATCCGCGCTCGCTCGTCATTGGGCAGTTCACGGTCCATGAGCTGGTTGGAGGATTTGCGGAACACCGCCACCGCGCCCCACAACAGAAGGACGGCCACCGCCAGACCCGCGACGGCGTCCAGGTTCGGCCATCCGAAAGCGGCCACCGCGCCGATGCCGGCCAGGGCAATGAGGTTCGACGCCAGGTCGGCGAGGTAGTGGGTGCGGTCGGCCGAGACGGCCACCGACGTGGTCTTCCGCAGCAGCCGGGTCTGGGCGCCGATCAGCGCGGCGGTCAGCACGGTGGAGAGGGCCATGACGGCGATCGCCCACCCCGTCCGCTCGATCGGCTGCGGATGGAGGATGTGGCGGATGGCCTGCTGGCCGATCAGGGCCGCCGAGGCGAACACCAGGCCGGCCTGGATCAGGCTGGCGAAGGCTTCCGCCTTGCCGTGACCGTAGCGGTGTTCGGCGTCGGGCGGGGCGGCGGCGTAGCGCACGGCGAAGAAGGTCGCCGCCGAGGCGACCAGGTCCAGGCCCGAATCGGCCGTGGAGGCGAGCAGGGCGACCGATCCGCTCGCCATCCAGACGACCGCCTTGATCGCCACCAGCACGGCCGCGGTGGCCACCGACAACAAGGTGACCTGGCGGGTCAAGGTCGCGGCGCGGGCCGGGGTCAGTGGGGAAGAGACCATGGCGGCAGCTTATCGCGATCCGCGTCGCCGCCACAGCGTGAAAACTCAGGCCGCTTCCAGGGCGCGAGGGCCCACATACCGCGATTGGGGGCGTATGAGGCGCCCGCCGGCTGCCTGCTCGCGGGCGTGGGCGATCCAGCCGGACACCCGGCCCATGGCGAAGACGCAGGTGAAGGCCTCCGGCGGGAAAGCCAGGGCTTCAAGCAGCAGGGCGGTGTAAAGCTCGACGTTGGTCTGCAGGGAGCGGCCGGGCTTGCGCTCACGCAGGATTTCGAGGGCGGCGGCCTCCACCGCCTCGGCCAGGGCGAACCTGCCCGGCGGGACGTTCGAGGCGCGGCCCAGCGCCGACACGACGGCCTTGAGGGCGTCGGCCCGCGGATCGCGCACCCGGTACACCCGGTGGCCGAAACCCATCAGCCGGTCGCCGCGACCCAGCGCCGCCTCCAGCCAGGCTCGGGCGTTCTCCGGCGCCCCGACCCCATCCAGCATCTCGATCACCGGGCCCGGAGCGCCGCCGTGCAGGGGCCCTTTCAG
>JALYTR010000338.1 GCA_030854165.1 Pseudomonadota bacterium
GCGTCCAGCTCCACGCGACGCTACAGTCAGGGAATGTCCAACCCCGAAAAGCCCCTTCGCGAGCAGCTGACCGAAGCAAGGGACAAAGTGCGTCGCGAATTGGAGATTCTCCGATCTCCATCGAGCATCGGCGGTGGTGCGGACGATCGCAGCGTGGTCGCCGACCTCGAAAAAGAGCTTGGCGCACTCGAAGAGGCCCTCGCTAACCGAGGACCATAAGGCGTTAGGTCCACGCGGGGCAAAAGCGTGGGGGCTGTCCACGGAAGACAACGCTCTCAATCAGAGGTCTGGTCGCGCCCGAACGCAGGGATAATGTCCCCAGGAACAAGCAGTCTCGCGCGACGTTGCCTTTGTAATCGGTTTCAGAAAACGCGAGAACGATGGTGGCAGACAAAGAACAGCCAAAGCCGGCGGCCGACGACGCGCTCGGCCAGACGGGTTTCAAGCGCCGCTTAAAGGTTCTTTCCGACGAGCTTGACGAGTTGGAAGAGCAGGTGAACCCCGAGAGGCCGATTGCGCCGCCGATCGGCGCCATTATAGGGACATGACGACGGATTCCGGTTGGAGCTGGAAGGAGAAAGCGTTCGCCGAGTTCGTCGCCGACCCCGGCGAACACGCCCTGCTGACGTCGGCCGAGATGGACTCGTCCGACCGCTTGGCAGCCGGCAGCCAGAGCCGCGCCGGCGCATTGATGGAAGCGACAGGCTCCGCTGTCGCTGTCGCCATCGAGGCGCGCTGGCCGATTCGGCCGGTGACGGTGCTCTGCGGACCTGGAAACAATGGCGGTGACGGCTTCGTCGCCGCACGCCATCTGTCCTCCACGGGCTGGCCCGTCACCGTGGCCCTCATGGGCTCGCGCGGCGCGCTTTCTGGCGACGCGGCTCACGCCGCGAGCCTTTGGACCAGACCGATCGCGCCCTTGACCCCCGAGTGCCTCGACGGCGCCGGTCTTGCGATCGACGCGATGTTCGGCGCGGGTCTCTCTCGCCCCTTGTCCGGTCCGGCTCTCGACCTTGTCGAGGCCCTCAAGGATCGCCAGATCCCGGTCTGCGCCATCGACGTGCCGAGCGGGGTCGAGGGGTCGACCGGCGCGGTGCTGGGCGGCGCGGTGCTGGCGGACCTGACGGTGACGTTCTTTCGAAAAAAGCCGGGCCATGTGCTCTACCCAGGACGCGGCCTGTGTGGCGACGTGCTCCTGGTCGACATCGGAATCCCGACCTCCGTGCTCAGCTCAATCGTCCCTAGGGCCTGGGAGAACGACCCGGACCTGTGGCTCGACGGTTTCCCGTGGCCGCGGGCGGAGAGCTACAAATATGAGCGCGGCGAGGTGTTCGTTCTGGGCGGGGAGGCAATCACCGGCGCCAGCCGCATGACCGCCCTGGCCGCGTCCCGCGCCGGTTCGGGAATGGTCACGCTCGCCGCGCCCGCCCGGGCCTGGAGCGTCTATGCCACCTCGCTGATGAACGCCATTGTCACGAGCTTCGATGGCCTCGCCGACTTCCGCGCGTTGTTGGCCGACGTTCGCCGCAACGTCATCGCCATCGGGCCCGGCGCTGGCGTCGGCGCCGCGACGCGCCAATACGTTCTGGCGGCGCTCGCCACCCAACGCACCGTAGTTCTGGACGCGGACGCCCTGACCTCGTTCGCCGCGGCGCCGGAAGATCTGTTCGCGGCGATCCAGGGGCCATGCGTGCTCACACCCCATGCCGGCGAGTTCAAGCGTCTCTTCCACTTCGAGGGCGACAAGTTGCGTCTTGCCCGCCTCGCCGCCGAACAGTGCCAGGCTGTTGTCGTCCTGAAGGGCCCCGATACGGTGATCGCCGCACCCGATGGCCGGGCGATCGTCAACGCGAACGCGCCGCCTCAACTGGCGACCGGCGGCAGCGGCGACGTGTTGACAGGCTTCGTCGCGGCTTTGTTGGCCCAGGGCATGCCGACCTTCGAGGGAGCGGCCGCGGCGGTTTGGTTGCATGGGGCGGCAGCTGCCGAGTTCGGGCTTGGTCTGGTCGCGGCGGACTTACCCGATGCGCTGCCTGGCGTTATACAGCAACTCCATGCGCGAACGCGCCCAAGGTGACGCCATGCACGCAATGGTGCTGAACAAGCCGAAGTCGCCCCTGGTGTGGACGGAGTTGCCCGACCGCCTTCCGGGCGCGGACGAAATCCGAGTTAAGGTGCTGGCCTGCGGTGTCTGCCGCACCGACCTGCACCTGCTTGACGGCGAGTTGCCCCACCCGAATTCGCCGATCATCCCCGGCCACGAGATTGTCGGCCGCATCGATGCGATCGGAGCCAACGTAACGGGTCTGGGCCTGGGCGAGCGGGTCGGCATTCCGTGGCTCGGTCACACCTGCGGGGTCTGTCCCTATTGCGAGGCCCGGCGCGAGAACCTCTGCGATGCGCCACTATTCACCGGCTATACGCGCGACGGCGGCTTTGCCACCGCTACGATCGCGGACGCCCGTTTCACCTTCCCCCTGGGGGAAGGCGGCGACGACGTCTCGCTGGCGCCGCTGCTGTGCGCCGGCCTCATCGGCTGGCGCGCTCTCGTGATTGCCGGCGAAGGTAAGAAACTCGGTTTCTACGGTTTCGGGGCCGCCGCCCACATCCTGGCCCAGGTCGCCAGATGGCAGGGCAGGGAGGCCTATGCCTTCACCCGGCCAGGCGACGTCGCAACCCAGGGATTCGCCAGGAGCCTGGGCGCCGTTTGGGCGGGCGGCTCGGACGAGGCGCCGCCGGAGCCGTTGGACGCGGCGATCATCTTCGCGACTGTCGGCGATCTTGTGCCACTGGCGCTGAAGGCGGTCCGAAAGGGGGGCCGCGTGGTCTGTGCCGGCATCCACATGAGCGACATTCCCAGTTTCCCGTATGAGATTCTGTGGGAAGAGCGCCAGATCCTGTCGGTCGCCAATCTTACGCGCCAGGATGGCCTCGATTTCCTTGAGCTGGCGCCTAGGATCGGCATCGTCACCAAGACGACGACCTATCCTCTGGCCCAGGCCAACCAGGCGTTGGCCGACCTGCGCGCCGGCCGTTTCGAGGGCGCGGCCGTCCTTCTGCCCTGAGGCGTTCCAGCCAATTTCCCGCGCATAGGATCTGATCTGCCTCGGGATCGTGGCTGCGGATGGGCGCGAATTCTACTCCGAAAGCAGTGAGGTCGAATGGCCGAAGGCCAGCAGCTGGACCCTGAAGACCGTGTGCCCACCACTTGCTGTTACCTTACCTGGTCGCCAGCCATATGGAGGGTGCGCAACACGCCACGAGCGCATCGACAATCCCCAAATCCGGTTGGCTGCGTGCGGCGGCCCGCACCGCCAATCAGACCATCGTCTTCCTGCAATTCCATGCGAAGTGGGTTCGTGGGCAGGCGGTTCTGGGGCAGCACGAGCTCGATGAGATGCTCTCGGAACGCTAGAAGG
>JALYTR010000339.1 GCA_030854165.1 Pseudomonadota bacterium
ACAGGCCTCCACGCGCCAGGGCTTGCGCGGCCGCGGCTGCAGACACGCTCGGCCTTTCGACACAGGCGCCCATCGGTTCGGCTATCCGCCCTCGCTCAAGCAGACGATCATTGTGGGTGCGGAGCGCAAGATGGTGGCGCACGTGGTCGTGGCATTGACCCGGTGCGCTGCGGGCCTAGCCGCCTGGCTGGCACGCGCGATATCTGAGCCGGGGGGCGGCCCGTGGGTCTCCTTTTCTTTCGCTTGGCTGCCGGCGACCGTCGCGAGGAGATCGCGCGCCTTGATCTCACGACCGACACGGTGGCTCGTGGAGCCGATGGCTAAGCGTGCGGTCATCGTCGACAGCGCCCTATTGTGCGCGGTCTCGCATAGGTGGGCCGCCTCTCAGAGGCCAATCCCAAGAAAGGGCCCGCCCGGCTCTCACCGGGCGGGACTGCGACTAGTCCGCGGCGTCCTTGGCCTTCGCGGCGCCCCGATGATCTGGGTAGATGCCGTGTTCCCAGTCTGAGGTGACGATCTTGGTGGTGTAGTGCTTGACCTCGTTCTTGTCCTTCCAGTCTTCGACGCGGAGCGAGCCGTCCACCCGGATCAGGGCGCCCTTGACGACGTGGGCTTCGATGACCGCCACGTCGGCGGGGCGGAAGGTTTCGACGAGGTGCCAGGTGGTGCGCTTCTTGCGTTCGCCTTCCACGAGCCAGCTTTCTTCCGTCGCCAGGCTGAAGGTGGCGACCTTGACGCCGCTCTGGAGGGTGCGGACCTCGGGATCGGCGCCGACGCGGCCGCGAAGTTGGATCTTGTTCATCTTGTTTCTCCTTGTTCGGTCGAACCATTTCGACCGGCTCGCGGCGTCCGCGATCACGCAGAGTCTTCGGGAGGGGGTCTCAGGGCCGCCTTCAGGGCCGACTTCCCGGAAACCGTCCTGCACGACCGCTTGGGAGGAAGGACGGAGGGTCCGGAGGAAGTCGCCCCGCAGGGGTCGCCTTGAAGGTGGGCCGCCCCCGACCATGTTTGCGTGATTGATCGCGGATTGCCGCTGCCGATCGCCATGGTGACGATCACGGAGACGAGGTGTTCCGACACGCTGAGCCGCATTGGTGGCCATCCCAGTGAGGTCAAACGCCCGTAGCGACCCGTCCCGGCAGGTTGGCGATGGAACTTAGGGAGTGAGAGGCGGCGAAACGCGCCGCCTCGCGTCGACAAACTGACACCGCCGCGGGCATCATCGAAACTTCGCGGGCACTCGACGTGAGGGACGGCTCGTCGAGACCGGGGGACTGGATTTCAAGATCAAGGATGACGGCGCGCGGCGCCGCCCGGGAACAAGCCAAGGCCCGCTTTGTTTGAAGCCGCCAGCAGGAAAGGAAGCGAGGGTTACGGAGTTCCCTGAGGCGGGGACGGCGGGCCAATCCAAGTGGCGCGACGATCCCACGACACGATCGGGCTCGATAGCTCGTCATGGCGTCACGAAGCCCGGCAGCGAGATACCTTGGAGGAAGGGCGGAGGCCGCAGCCCCCGCCTGAGGGCCTCTACCGTTTGGCCCGAAGCTCGATGTGCGGAACGCCTTGCTTGGCGGCTTCCTGCGCCAGGTTGAGGGCGGGACCGAACGGCTGGCCCGGCTCCGCCACGCCGGCGTCCAGCGTGTTGGCCAGGGTGAGGACCTGGACCGGGTCGAGAGCCATCATGTCGTCGTTGGCCCGGAACGGCGCGGCGCGGCCGTGGCGGTTGAAGTCGGCCTTCGCGAGAACGACGTTGACGTGTTTCTGTTGCGCCCACCTCATGGCGATCTTCTCCGCGCCCTTGAGGCCCGTCGTCGCCAGGGTCATCCCCGGAAACCGCTCGTTCGCCCAGTTGAGGGCATCGAAGATACGGTTGGCATCCAGGGCGCTGACCGCCTGCGGCGACGCCCGAAACGCGACGATGATGGCCCCGGGGCTGGTAGCGGCATGCTTGGCGGCCTTGTTCGCCCTGATCGCGTCCTTCGCATCGATCATCGCCGCTGTCGTCGTCGAAGCCCTGACATGACCCTTCCAGGGCGACCAGACCTCCCCCGTGGCGACGGTGAAGCTCGACGCCGCAGCATCGCGGATGCGCTCGACCGCGGCGATCGCGGCATCGCCAGCCCGCGCCTTCTGGGTCGCCTCCTGGAGTTCGACATCGGCGATTTCGGAACCATCGAAGTCCCTCATCCCGCGATTGATGTCGTCCCGCGCCTTGTCGGCCACCCGCTGCAGCCGCTGGACGGCGAAGTGGAGCCCGCCGATCAGCGACTCGGCGATGACCAGATGCTCTTCCAGTGGCGATCCCAGCATGACGTCGAGGAGTTCGTTCATGATGGCGTAGCCGGCATGGCCCAGGGCCTCGTCGTCGGGATAGGTGCGGCCCTCGCTGTCGCCGATGTAGGCGTTGTCGGCGGAAGATGAGAAGTCTTGAGCTTGCATGTGACTGTTCCTTGATTTGCTGTGGACCGAAGCTCCTTGATCGATTGAAGTGAGCTTCGATCTTCCTGAAGGAACGTGGCGGGTCCCGGCCAGTCACCGAAGCCCCCACTACCTCTTAAGGGGCGCAGGGAAACGGCTTTAAGCCGTTGACGGGCTGGGTGCCGCGTTACGATAGGAAGTCGTAGCGCGCCCCCTTTCTTGATCACCGGAGTGGTTGACCTGCTCTTCGCTGGACCGTGAGCCGTCCGGGCGCCTCAGCTGTGCCTGACTGGCCGGCGACGGGATTGAGGAGCCGGCCCTCGGCGTTCGGGCGAAGGCCGTTGAGGTCGGCTTCCCGTTAGTGATCGACAATTTTGGCCGCCCGAATCTGGGTCTTGCGCCCCGGCGTGACCAATTCAGGGGCGACGGTCTCCTCGTGGCGACCAAGATCGATGGCGAAGCCGAAGGGCCCGGCCCGGCGGTAATCGGCGGCGTCGATCCAGAAATAGCGACCACGGCCGTCGCCGCCGCCGACCGTGGCGTACACCCCCACCTTGTTGGGCGGCACCCAGTCGGCCCAATCTCCGAAGGCGCTTCTGACGACCCAGTGCGTCTCATGGACTCGCTTCCAGGTGTCGCGGTCACGTTGGCGGCTCTCGCCGGGCGCGAGCGTGCGGCCCGTCAGATGCTCGTAAGCGTCGGGAATCCAGTGGTGGAGCGCATCCAACGCCGCCTTCTTGAGTTCTGCGGCTCGTTCCGCGGTCGGCTCGAGCCGCTCGAGGCGAAGGAAGGCGTAGGGGATCGCCCAGTCCGAATCTTCCTCAAACCATGGGCCGGGGCTGAACTGGGCCTCCCGAAATCGCGCGGGGATCTGCATCATCGCCTCTGGCGAGACCCAAAAACCGCCGTGGCTGGACGTCGTGACGCCTATGACGTCCGGTCCCAAGGGGGTCACGGTATCAATGGCTCCCCATGGCGAGTGATCGCCCTGG
>JALYTR010000031.1 GCA_030854165.1 Pseudomonadota bacterium
GCGCAGGGTCGGCCAGCTCCTCGATTTCTTCTCACCAGGCGAGTGCGCCAACTACCTCGTCAACTCAGGCTATGGTTCCGAATGAACGAGTCACGCTCTAGTGACCGACACGTCAATGGGAGGGCGAAATGCTGAAATCGGTTTCGGTGGGCGTTTTGGTTGCCGCGATGAGTTGCAGCCTGTTTGTCGGTGGCGGGGCGTCCGCCCAGAGCGTCACCGCCCGACGGCCGGGTCATCATCAGAACCATCGCCCGCCCTACCGACCGCCCCATCACCATCACAGACCCCATCGCGGCGGAAACGGCGGCGCGGTGGTCGCCGCGGGGCTCGCCGGCCTGTTCGTCGGCGCGGCGCTCGCCAACGCCAACCGCTACGATCCGCCGCCCGCGCCGATCCCCTACGACGACATCGGCCCCTACACCCAGCCCTACGCCGGCCACGACTGGCACAGCTACTGCGCCGCCAAGTTCAGCACCTACGACCCGCGCGACGGCCGCTATCTGGCGGTGGATGGCCAGCGCTATCCCTGCCATTGACGCGAGAGAGGTTGGCGCGCGCGGCGGGGCGCGCTAGAGAAGCGCCGGCCCTTTAAGCCGCCTTAGCTCAGCCGGTAGAGCACCGCATTCGTAATGCGGGGGTCGTCAGTTCGAGTCTGACAGGCGGCGCCATGTTTTCCTTTTAGCTTCAACTATTTGTCGGAGGGCTGGCGGCGCGCCGGAAGATCGCCCGCTCATCCGATACCACACCGATACCAGCGCATCTGTTTTCGGCCGCCGAGCGCCGCCCTCCCCTGCCGGGAGGCTTACGATATCCCCGAGGTTCCAGCGATCGTTGTGAGAAGGCGCGTCGCGACCGGCGGGCCTAACCGGCGACTGACCCCCCGGGTCCAGCCTTCGACCATCCGTCCACGGGGGTGCGCGGCGAGGCCCTGATCGTCGGTGTAAGTGGTGACGCGTTCCCTACTCACCTTCTCCGCGCGTCAATTCATCTCGTTGGCAAAATGCCTTGTGTGCCTCAAGCGCCCACTTCGCCTGCTTTGCCGAAGGGCTGCGCTCCCACCCGCCTACCGCCAGCTCGGCCATGGAACGGGCGATTCCAACGAGCGTGTAGTTGATCGCCTTCGATTTCTGGCCCCAGGAGGCAACTTCCAGCCACGTCTGCGCGTCGATCGATCGGGTCTCGCTGATCATCGCAAGGTCTACCGCGGTGAGACCGTCAGCCGGCCTTCCAGATTTTCCTCGGTTCGTGGACTTCAGCGGGGTATTCTGTGCGGAGAGTTCCGGCGGGAGCGGGTCGGGTAGTTCCGGCGCCCTGTTTCTGATCGCGTCCCAGGTTTCCGCCCGCTTCGCCGTTTCGGTAGGCATTTTCGCGCCCGCCGTCTCCCGGAGCAAATCATCGATCTCGTGGCTCCAGGTTTTCAGCAGACTTCCGAGTTCGGGCGAGATGGATTGGCGGCGCCAGACTTCCTCAAAATCGATGCGACCGCCGGTCTGCCAGGACAGGCAGGCTACCGTATAGGCCGAGATGTTTGCCTGATAAGCCGCGAATTTCTCCGCGCGAACTATTTTGACTGTCGCACGGAAAATGATGGCGATGGCGATCAGACGCCTGAACCAAGCCTCGTCCAATTTCTCGATATCGAATTTGGAATCTCGCTGCCTCTGCATGAATAACTGGAAGTTCTTCTGGTTTCCATAGCTGACCTGATCCGGGTGACCGTCCCAGGCATTCAGATATTTTGCGAGGTCTGTCTTGGCAAAACGGCGGTCTTTTGGTGTCTCCCTCGCGAACGCCCGCTTCTGACTGGCACGGGCAGCAACCCTGGACTCCTGGGCGCCATAGGCCCCGCGAGCCCTTTCGTAGAACCAACGGCCGGTTCCGTCGGTCAGCCATACATTGTTGGCCAGGTGCTCGACCCGGACGTGGAAGGGATCGTTTGCCGAGAAGTCGGCCGGCTGCACCGTGTTTTGGCTGTTGGCCGATCTTGATATGGCCGCCACCATTCGAGTCAGATCGTCTGCCGGAACGACGATGATTTTGGCCGGCACGAGTACCGCGTCCAGCTTCTGGCCGTCGATTCGCCGTGATCGGTGGATGGAGGCGGTCGTCTGGCCGCCGTTCACTATCTGCAGACCCTTCAGATTCCGAATGCGGGGAATGCCACCGCTATTGTCGATGTCGAGGTGATCAACGGTGGCTACAATGCCATTGTTGAAGGCCAGAAAATTTGCTGGTTCGTCTTTCAGCGTGGCGCGCAGACCGGCATTCACGCTCTTGCGACGCGAGACGCCCAGAAAGGCGCGGACATTGAGTTCCAGCAGGCGGGTTCCGTAATGCTCGTACGCGTCCGCCAACGCGGCGCCGGGAAGGGCGGCCAAGTAGGCCTGGTAGTTGCCGTCCACAGCGGGGACCGGCAGACAAGGGACGCCGCCAGTGGCGTGGTCGGCCAGCTCCAGGACAATATCTTCACGGGACACGCCCTCGCCGAGTACCCGGAAGAGACGCTCCATACCGTAGATCTCGTAGGTGACGCGCGTCCCGTCGATGACGAGATCGTCAAGAGTCCGCGACCCGACGAGACCATCCGTGAGAATGAACGCGCGGATGAAGCTGATCCGGTCCCGGAGTTCGTAGAGTTTGCGCGCGAGCTCGCTGGCATCCGTAGCTGATGGTTCGATTTTCTCGTGGAGCCCCCGCGCGCTGCAGGTGAAGAACCGCACCGCGCGCTCTGCGGCCGATCGGATCTCGTCCAGAGGAATCGCCTGCGGCGGAAACTGATCCTTGTAGATTGTCGTAATGAGAACAAGGCGCTCCTGCTCTTCGTCGAGACTGAAGCCCGTGATCTTGTATTTCGCGTTGCCGAAACTTCCCTCCTGATCGAGCAGAGTCGGGTTTTCGAGCACCCCCTCCTCCGCCAGGCGATCGAGTACGATGCGGGTGAACTCGGGTTCAGAGTAAGGTTCTCCCGCGAGGACCCCTTCATCTACTTCAGCCCGCAAATCTTCGGCGAAGCCCGAAAGACCGTCCTCACTCACAAGCCGACTCCCGCACTAACAATGTCGAGCGCCTGATCAGGGTCCAGAGCGTGTGCCGCCAGGGCGGCGACCTGAATTTGGTATCGCGCTTCGGAAATCCCCGTGCTGACGTCCCCGCGCAGGATTCGTGGGAACCCATCGACAACACGATAGAACGAAGTCGCTGTCACCCGGAAGGGCACCTCCGCGGCCGCCTCAGTGCCAAGAAATCCCGCCGCCATCAGCTTTCGCTCAAATTCAGCGATGGCGGCGGGCGCTCCGGCCGAAACGGATGTCCTGGCGGATTGCGCCACATCTTTTAACGATCTGCCGGCCGGATCGAGGCTGAGAGTCACATGGACCAGAGTCAGTCCCGAAAGGCCCACGTCATTAAGCTGGTCGAGCCCGTTAATCCACACAGCCGATCCTGCGCCCAGCGACGTCTTGACCTCCCAGGCACCACCGTTGGCGGTGATGTCATGGATGCCGTTGTCCGGGCCGCCCCAGGCTGACACCGCCGCGCCCCAGCCGAGCCGATATGCGACACGGGTCAGACACGACAGTTCGCCATAGAGGCCGCGAACGGCTTCATCGGTAAGACCGCCCCGGCGTCGAAGTGAGGCCATCCAGGTCGCCATCCGCTTGGCTAGCGCGAACAGGGCTACGCCCGGTCGTAGCGACGAACCTCCGATTCGCGCGATCGGGTCAGCGGGCGGTTTGTCGCCGCCAATGAGTATCGCCGCCTCAAGTGCCACGACCGGCGATCGCGCCTCGTCTCGGAATTGACCGGCGCTGGAATGGAGGCGATAACCGAAGCCGAGGTTTCGGCCTAGGCCGTCCGCCGGCGATTGCCATTGGGGGTTGCCACATTGCGAAATGTCGATGGACCAACGGGAAGTTGATCTACGATTCAGAGCGCAGATGTCGGTTTCGCTTGACAAGAAGATTGCATTGTGCAACTGTAGCTGCCCATGCCGAGTCCCGCCGCCCCGCTGGAAGACCCCGCCCTGTCGGCGGCCGATGAGGCGCCCGACCTCTCGGTTCTGCGCGCCGAGCGCCGGCTTCGCCTGCTCCAGGAGCTGGCCGAGATCGGCATGGAACTGGCCCGAGCCCTCAGGCCCCGCCCCCCGGAGGATCGGGCCGCGGACGAAGCCGCCGGTGGCGAGCCCGCCCCAGAGAAGGGCGGTGGGACGGGCCGGAGGAAGGGCCGTGAGCCGGCCGACGCTTTTGGCCCCCTCTCGCGCGCCATCCGCCTGACGCTGGCCCTGGAGGCCAGGACCGACGAGGCGTTGCGCGATCTGAAGTCCGGAGCGGCCCTGGCGCGCCAGGATGAACGGGCCAAGGCCGCCGAGCACGCCAAGATCGCCGCCGCCAATGACCGCGAGGCCCGCCAGGAGCGCGTCCGCGAACTGGTCATGAGCGTCGCTGAGGCCGAAAGCGAAGACGCCGGCGAATACGACCAACTCTACGAAGCCCTCGAGGAGCGCCTGGAGGACGACGAAGCCTACGTCGACTGCGGCGGGCGCCCCCTGCGCGAGACCGTCGAGCGCCTCTGCGGGGACCTGGCTCTCAGCCCCGATTGGAGCCGCTGGGACTGCGAGGGATGGATGGCCGACGATGCGCCCGCCCGGTCCCGCTTCTCCCCGTTCAACCGCCCCAGCTCCAGGCCTGTCCTGGACCCCGGGCACGGGCCGTCGCCGGCGCCTTTCCCTCCCGGTCGCCTCCAACCCTCCCGCGACCTCGAGTGAGGGGCGGTGGCGCGAAATGGCGTAGCGACGCTTGGCCCCCGGCGCCCCGCCGACGGCCGCCCCTACTCCGCCGCCGCCCTCACCGCGCCGGCGATGTCGCGGACCAGTTGGCGGACCAGCTTTTCGTCGTCGCCCTCGGCCATGACGCGGATCATCGGCTCGGTGCCGGAGGCGCGCACGAGCAGGCGCCCGCAGCCGTTGAGGCGCCCTTCCGCCTCGGCGATGGCCGCCTTGACCGCCTCGCTCTCCAGGGGCTTGCCACCCGAGAAACGGACGTTCTCCAGCTTTTGCGGCACCGGTTCGAACTGGCGGGCCAGGGCGCTCATGGGCTTTTGCGAGCGGACCAGTTCGGCCAGCACCTGAAGGGCGGCGATCAGGCCGTCGCCGGTGGTGGAATAGTCGCTCATGATGATGTGGCCGGAGGCTTCGCCCCCCAGGTTGAACGTCCCCTGGCGCATCCTGGCCATTACCGAGCGGTCGCCGACGGCGGTGCGCTCCAGGGTCAGGCCGCGCTGCGCCAGGAAGCGCTCCAGGCCGAGGTTCGACATCACCGTGGCGACCACCCCGCCGCCCTGCAGGCGATCCTGCTCCGCCCATGCCGCCGCGATCAGGGCCATGATCTGGTCGCCATCCACCACGTGGCCCTTTTCGTCGCAGATCAGCAGGCGATCGGCGTCGCCGTCCAGGGCGATGCCGATGTCGGCGCGGTACTCCCTGACCGCGGCGATCAGGGCGGCCGGGTGGGTCGAGCCGCACTCGTCGTTGATGTTGTAGCCGTTGGGAGAGACGCCAATTTCCTTGATCTCCGCGCCCAGCTCGTAGAGCGCCGTCGGCGCGACCTTGTAGGCGGCGCCGTGAGCGCAATCGACTGCCACGCGCAGGCCGTTCAGGCGCAGGCTGCGCGGCAGGGTGGCCTTGACGATCTCGATGTAGCGGGCCTGCGCCTCGTCCATCCGCGCCACCCGGCCCAGGCCCTTGGGACTGGCGAGACCTTCCTGCAGGCCCTCATCCATGTGGGCCTCGATCCGAGCCTCCATGTCATCGGAGAGCTTGTAGCCATCGGGGCCGAAGAGCTTGATGCCGTTGTCGGCGAAGCTGTTGTGCGAGGCGGAGATCATGACGCCCAGGTCGGCGCGCATGGAGCGGGTCATCATGGCGACCGCGGGGGTGGGGAGGGGCCCGAACAGGCGCACGTCCATTCCCACGCTGGTGAAACCCGCCACCAGGGCCGGCTCGATCATATACCCCGACAGGCGGGTGTCCTTGCCGATCACCACCAGATGGCGCCGGTCGTCGGCCGAGCGGAAGAGCTTGCCGGCCGCCAGCCCCACCCGCAGGGCGACCTCGGCGGTCATCGGAAACAGATTGGCCTGGCCGCGAATGCCGTCGGTGCCGAAATAGGACCGCTTGCTCATCGCCTCTTTACTCCCCGCCTTTCATGGACCCGATGCGGACGGTCTTTCAATTTGTGACACCGACCGTTCGCGAATGCTAAAGGCGGCGCATCGATTTTCAGCCGGTGAGACTAGCGCGTCGCGCCGCGCATGACAAAGCCGCGCCACTTGGCATGAAGGATGGGTGAACGAACATGTGCGGCATCATCGGCATCGTGGGCGTCCAGCCGGTGACGGCGCGCCTGGTGGGCAGCCTCAAGCGCCTCGAATACCGCGGCTACGACTCCGCCGGCGTGGCGGTGGTGGGGACGGACGGCCTCGTCGAGCGGCGACGCGCCAAGGGCAAATTGCGCGTGCTGGAGGCGGTCCTGGCCGCCGAGCCCCTGAGCGGGACGGTGGGGATCGGCCATACGCGGTGGGCGACCCATGGCGCGCCGTCCCTGCGCAACGCCCATCCACAGACGGCCGGCAAGGTCACCGTGGCGCACAACGGCATCATCGAGAATTTCGCCCAGCTCAAGGCCGAAATCCTGAGCCAGGGGCGCACCTTCGAGAGCGACACCGACACCGAGGTCGTGGCGCATCTCATCGATCTGGAATTGGCCAAGGGCCTGGCGCCCCTGGCCGCCCTCAAGGCGACCCTCGATCGCCTCACCGGCGCCTACGCCCTGGCCGTGCTGATCGACGGCGAGCCCGACCTGGTGATGGGCGCCCGGCGCGCCATGCCGCTGGTGGTCGGTTATGGCGACGGCGAGATGTTCATCGGCTCCGACGCCCTGGCCGTGGCGCCCTTCACCAATCGCGTCGCCTACCTGGAAGAGGGCGATTTCGTCGCCATCGACCATGAGCAAGCGCTCATCTTCGACGCGGCGGGAAACCCGGCCGAGCGGCCGATCCGCACCGTCTCGGTGTCCGCCGCCCTGATCGAAAAGGGCAACTACCGGCACTTCATGGAAAAGGAGATCTACGACCAGCCCGACGCCTGCCAGCACACCCTGTCCAGCTATATCGATCCGGTCGCCGGACGCGCCACGGCGCCAGGCGATTTCGACTTCGCCGCCATTGACCGGCTGCAGATCGTCGCCTGCGGGACGGCTTTCTACGCCGGGATGATCGGCAAATACCTCATCGAGCGCCTGGCCGGCCTTCCCGTCGATGTGGAGGTGGCTTCCGAATTTCGCTACAGGACCCCGGCGGTGTCGGGACGGACATTGGCGGTGGCGATCTCCCAGTCGGGCGAGACCGCCGACACCCTGGCGGCGCTGCGCTGGTGCAAGGGCCAGGGGCTGGCCACGGCGGCCATTGTCAACGCCCACGAATCGACCATGGCCCGCGAGGTCGATCGGGTGTGGCCGACCAACGCGGGACAGGAGATCTGCGTTCTCTCCACCAAGGCCTTCACCGCCCAGGTGAGCGTGCTGATCGCCCTGGCCATCGCCGCCGCCCGCCGCCGCGGCCGCATCGACGCGGCGGAAGAAAAGCGTCTGGTCTATATTCTGATGGAGGCGCCCCGACTTCTGGGCGAAGCGATCGCCACCGACGAGGCGATTAGGCCGTTGGCCCACGAGATCGCCAGGGCGCGCGACGTGCTCTATCTGGGCCGAGGCCCGATGTTTCCCCTGGCCATGGAAGGCGCCCTGAAGCTCAAGGAGGTGAGCTACATCCACGCCGAGGGCTACGCCGCCGGCGAGATGAAGCACGGCCCGATCGCCCTCATCGAGGAGGCCACGCCGGTGGTGGTTCTGGCCCCCAACGACGACGTCTTCGACAAGACCCTCTCCAACATCAGCGAGGTCATCGCCCGCGACGGGCCGGTGATCCTGATCACCGACGTGGCGGGCGCCGCGCGGGCGCCGGCCGAGGCCCGGGTGATCGTCGCGCCCACCTGCGATCCGCTGATCGCGCCGCTCATCTTCGCCGTTCCCCTGCAGCTGCTCGCCTATCAGGTCGGGGTGTTCAAGGGCGCCGATGTCGATCAGCCCCGCAATCTGGCCAAGTCGGTCACGGTGGAATAGACCGCGGCTCTTGGGGAAATCAGGATGAATCGTGTACGCAAGGCGGTGTTGCCGGTGGCCGGCCTGGGCACGCGGATACTGCCCGCCGCCAAGGCGACGCCCAAGAATCTGCTCAATGTGTTCGACCGGCCGATCCTGGCCCACGTGGTCGCCGAGGGCCGGGCGGCTGGGATCGAGCACTTCGTGTTCGTGGTCGGGCGCGGCCAGGGGGCGATCGAGGACTATTTCGACCACGCCTATGAACTGGAAGCCGAACTCGCGGCCAAGGGAAGGGCCGGCGCCCTCGCGGCCGCGCGCGCCGATCTTGCCGAGCCCGGCCAGATGAGCTTCGTGCGCCAGATGGCCCCGCTGGGCCTGGGCCACGCGGTGTGGTGCGCCCGCGACCTGATCGGCGATGAACCCTTCGCGGTCATGCTGCCGGACATGCTGATGGATGCGGCGCCAGGCGCCCTGGCCCAGGCTGTCGCCGCTCACGGCGCGGTGGGCGGCAACATCGTGGTCGTCGAGCCGGCGGCGCCGGGCGAAGCGCACAAATACGGCATCGTCTCCCTGGGCGAGGCGGCGGCGGGTTTCGGCGGACGCCTCGCCGTCATGACCGGCATGGTCGAAAAACCGGCTCCGGGAACCGAGCCCTCCAACCTGTTCATCTCCGGCCGCTATATCCTCCAGCCTCAGATCTTCGACGCCCTGGCCGCGCATGAAAAGGGCGCCGGCGGCGAGATCCAGCTCACCGACGCCATGCTCGAGCTCCTGCAAACCCAGGGCTTTCACGCCCTTCGCTACGACGGTGTGACCTACGATTGCGGCGACGCTCTGGGCCTCCTGCGCGCCAACCTGGCCTATGGACTCAAGGACGCCGAACAGGGCGGCGCCGTGCGCGCGGCGGCGGAAGCGCTCCTGAAGGGCTAAAGCTCGGCCGCCTCCTCCACCGTCGCGATCAGGCGGCGCAGGTCTTGCGGCCGCGAGAGACGGTGATCGCCGTCGCGGATCAGGGTGAACACAACATCTTCGCTTTTCAAGGCGCGGGCGAGATCCAGGGCGTGCGTCCAGGGCACGTCCAGATCGGCGCCGCGCTGCAGGATGCGCACCGGCGCTTCCACCGCGACGGGACCGGACAGGATCGACCAGCGCGCCCCGTCGTCCAGCAAGGCGCGGGTGATCGGATAGCCGTCTTCCGCATAGAGGGACGGGCGCCTCCACACCCCCTTGCGCGCCAGAGCGGCCCGCGCCCGCGCCGGCAGGCTCGGACCCAGGAGCTTGTCGGTGAAGTCGGCGGCCGGGGCGATCAGCACCAGGGCGCGAACCCGTTCGGGGCGGGCCATGGCGGCGAGGCACGCCAGCCATCCCCCCATGGATGAACCCACCAGCACCACCGGTCCCTCGGTAAGATCGTCGATCACCGCCAGGACGTCGCCCCGCCAGCGGGTGATCGTGCCGGCTTCGAAGTCGCCCTCCGACTGGCCGTGACCGAAATAGTCGAAGCGCAGGAAGTCGCGGCCCCGCTCGCCCGCCCAGTCCGCCAGGGCGGCGGCCTTCGTCCCGTTCATCTCGGAGTGGAAGCCGCCCAGCCAGACGACAGTCGCACCGTCGCCCGCCACCCGCCGCCAGGCCAGTGCCGCGCCTTGATGGGTGAGGAAGCCCGATGTCTCGGTCATGGCGCTGGGGGACCATACTGCTTAAGAGATGAGGCGCCATTGGGACACCAGATCCCGGCCGGAGCGACACCATAGCATCCAGTATCCTTCCCGAGGGCTTCAGCTTGTTGCAGGTGACGCCACGCCTCGACGGCGGCGGGGTGGAGCAAGCCACCCTGGACATGGCCGCCGCCGTGGCGCGCGCTGGGCGCCGATCCCTGGTCGCCTCTCATGGGGGGCGTCTCGAAGGCGCGCTGGCCCGGAGCGGCGCCGCACTCATTCGCCTGCCGGTGCAGTCGAAAAACCCGCTGATCGTGGCCGGGAACGCCGCGCGCCTGGCCGGCGTCATCGCCCGCCATAAGGTGAGCCTTGTCCATGTCCGCTCGCGGGCGCCGGCGTTCGCCGCCCTGATGGCGGCGCGCTCGAGCGGTGTGCCGATGGTCGCGACTTATCACGGCATCTATGACGCGGGCTCGCCCCTGAAGCGATGGTACAACAGCATCATGATCCGCGGCGTGGTGACGATTGCCAATTCCGCCTTCACCCGCGATCACGTGATCGCCCAGCACGCCCTGGCGGCGGCCAACGTCGTCGTGGTTCCCGAGGGGATCGACACGGCCCGCTTCGATCCGGCCGCCGTTTCCCAAGAACGCGTCGCCGTCGTGCGGGCCGCCTGGGGGCTAGCCCGGAGCGACCGCCGCACCCTGATCCTGCTCGCGGCCCGCATGACCGACTGGAAGGGCCAGCGCCTGGCGGTCGAGGCCCTTGGGCGCGTGGCCGGGCGCGACGGGATTGTGTTGATCCTGGCTGGGGCGGGCGAGGGTTCGGACTACGCCGCCTCAATCGAAGTCGCCGCCGCCCTGGCCGGGATTTCCGATAACGTCCGCCTCGTCGGCCCCTGCGACGACATGCCGGCCGCCTTCCTCGCCGCCGACCTGGTCATAGCGCCGTCCACCAAGGCCGAGTCCTTCGGTCGAAGCGTGGTCGAGGCCGCCGCCATGGGCGCGCCCGTGCTGGCCTCGCGCCTGGGCGCGCATGCCGAGACAGTGGTCCATGGCCAGACCGGCTGGCTCGTCGCCGCCGGTGACCCGGACGCCTGGACGCGCGCCATCGGGGCGGCGCTCGCCATCGGCGCCGATGCGCGCACCGCCATGGGGGCGGCGGCCAGGGCGCGCGTGGAGCGGCTTTATTCGCTCGACACCATGTGCGAGGGCACCTTCGAGGTCTATCGCCGCGTCCTGGAAGGCCGCCCATGAAGTCGATCGGCAAGGTGCTTGTGATCAAGCTGTCGGCGGTGGGCGACTTCGTGCTCGCGTTTCCGGCCTTTGAGCGCATCCGCGCCGCCCATCCGGGCGCCCAGATCACCCTTCTGACCACTCCGCCCTTTGAATCCCTGGCCGCCTCCAGCCCGTTTTTCGACAAGGTGGAAACCGATGGGCGGCCGACGGGCCCGGCAGGCTGGGTGGCCCTGGTCCTGCGCCTGCGCTTCCAGGGCTACGACCGCATCTATGACCTGCAGAACAACGACCGCACCAATCTCTATTTTCAGGCCCTGCGACCCTTCCCGCCAAAGTGGTCCGGGATCGCCGCCGGCTGCGCCCTGCCGCACCGCAATCCGGCGCGCATGAAGATGCACGCCCTCGAGCGCCAGGCGCAGCAACTGGAGGCGGCCGGCATCTGGCCGGACGCGCCCACCCGCCCTCTATCGGCCGCCCCGCCGGACATTTCCTGGATTCTCGCCAAGGCGCCCAAGGCGCGTCCCGCCCCCATTCCGCGCCCGGTGGTGCTGCTGATCCCCGGCAGTTCGGCGCGCCACCCGGAGAAGCGCTGGCCGATCGACCACTACGGGCGCCTGGCCAAGGCCCTGCAGGCGAAGGGCCTCGATGTCGTCGTCGTCGGCGGCTTGCAGGAAAGCGAGTTGGCCCACGCCATTCAGCGCCATGCGCCGCGCGCCCGAGATCTCACCGGCCGCACCGACTTCGCCCAGATCGCCGTCCAGGGCGCGAGGGCCGCCCTGGCGGTGGGCAATGACACCGGCCCGGTGCACCTGATCGCCGCGTCGGGCGCGCCGACCATCGCCCTCTTCTCCTC
>JALYTR010000340.1 GCA_030854165.1 Pseudomonadota bacterium
CGACGATCCTGGGCCGCGGGCGACCGGGCCGCCGGTGTCGGTCGCCCGCAGCGCCTTGAGCGCCTCCTCCGGTCCGGGCAGGTCGGCGGCGTAGGCAAGGCGGATCAAGGTCATTTCCACCGCCGCGGCCGGATCTGGGGCGCGGCGCACCTCGTCATGGGCTTTGAGCAGCATCTGCCACAACCGCGCCAGGGTTCCCGCCGACAGGGCGGCGCCCAGGGCGGCCAGGTGGGCCGCCTGGTCCTTGGGCAGAATGAGGACGTCGGGACCCAGGGTCTTGGCCACCGACGCACCATGACAGTGCTCCAGCAGATCAAACATCACCGTCGTCGGATCGGCGCCGAAGCCATAAAGAGCGCGAAAGGCCTCGATGGCCGGACCCGCCTCGCCGCGCACCGCCTTTTCGAACAGATCGATGGTCTGGGCGCGATCGGCGAGACCCAGCATGTCGCGCACCATCGCGGCGCTCACGCTCTGACCCTCCCGCGCCTGCACCATGGCCTGGTCAAGCAGCGACTGGGCGTCGCGCACCGACCCTTCGGCGGCCCGGGCGATCAGGGTCAGGGCCTCGGCCTCCAGCGTCGCCCCTTCGGCCCGCGCGATGGCGGCCAGATTGCCGACGATCATATCCGGCTCGACGCGGCGCAGGTCGAAGCGCTGGCAACGCGACAAAACGGTCACCGGCACTTTGCGGATCTCGGTGGTGGCGAAGATGAATTTCACATGCGGCGGCGGCTCCTCGAGAGTCTTCAGGAGCGCGTTGAACGCTCCCTTGGACAGCATATGCACTTCGTCGATGACATAGACCTTGTAGCGCGCCTCGGCCGGCGCATAGCGCACCCCGTCCAGGAGTTCGCGCATCTCATCGACACCCGTGCGGCTGGCGGCGTCCAGTTCGAGCACGTCAAGATGACGGCCCTCAACGATGGCCCGGCAGTCGCGCCCCTCCACCGCCAGATCCTCCACGCTGGGCTGATGGACGGTGTCGCTTTCGTAGTTGAGGGCCCGCGCCAGCAGCCGCGCCGTGGTGGTCTTGCCGACCCCACGCACCCCGGTGAGCATGAAGGCGTGGGCGATCCGGCCACTGGCGAAGGCGTTCTTCAACGTCTTGACCATGGCCTCCTGGCCGATGAGGTCGTCAAAGCTCCGAGGTCGGTATTTGCGGGCCAGAACGGTGTAGGGCGCTGGGGCGACGGATTGGGCGCCCGCCCCATCGGCGGGCGAGACGCCGAACATTTCACTGGTCGCCTCGTCACGCTCCGGCGGCGGCGTCTCGAGCGTGATATCCTGGACGGTCATCAATCCTTGGGACTTTGAAAGAGGCGGTGGAGACCGGCAAACGACCCGGAGTAAATCCCGTTACGGCTGCTTCCTTCCGGACCTGACCGGGTTGGCGAGGCCTCCGCCCATCGCCGATCTCCGCAGTCTATATCGCGTGGCCGGCCGGCCGGCGCAAGCGCCGGCGTGACGAACACGACGCCCGCACATGACGGGCGCGGGCCGGCGCCTTAAGGAGAGGAGCCATGCCCCTCGCCGCCTTCACCCACACCTTCGCCGGCAATCCTCTGGACCGCGCCAGCTATCGGCGTGCCGACCCAGACTGGCTGGCCGAAAAGCTGGCCGCGCCCGGCTCCCTGGCGCTCGCCGTCTGGAACGGCAGGCCCCTGGTCGAAGACGCCAAGGGTGAGGACGCCAAGGTCGGTAGCATTCAGATCGCGTGGCTCGCCGCAGGCATGGCGCGGACTCTGTCGGGATCGCCCGAACACCTGCTTTTTCTGGGCCTTTGGAAGGACGTGGCGATCTTCGCGGTGGATCTGGAAGGCGGCGCCGATCCCGCCGAGGGACCGCTGGAAGGTCTTGGCCGCTTTGAGGATCTGCGCGCCATCGCCGCGGCTCTGCCGGCCGGCGACGCGGCCATCGCGGCCACCGCCAAGTCGATGTTCGAATGGCGCCGCAAACACCGGCACTGCGCCGCCTGCGGCGAGATCGCGCAGATCGCCGACGGGGGCTGGAAACGCGTCTGTCCGGTCTGCCAGGCCCAGCATTTTCCCCGCACCGACCCGGTGGTGATCATGCTGGCGGTCAGGGACGAGAGCTGCCTGCTCGGCCGCCAGGCCGCCTGGCCGCGGGGCATGTATTCCGCCTTGGCCGGCTTCCTGGAACCCGGCGAATCCATCGAGGAGGCCTGCGCGCGCGAGCTCTTCGAGGAAGCGGCCTTGCGCGCCCGGGAAGTGCGTTACCATTCCACCCAGCCGTGGCCCTATCCGTCAACCCTGATGATTGGCCTGATCGCCGAGGTGGAGGAAGGCGAGGCCGTCGCCGACCAGATCGAGATCGATGAGGTGCGTTGGTTCACCCGCGCCGAGGCGGGGGCCCTCATCGCCGGCCAACTCGATGACGCCAAGGCGCCCCCCGCCCTGGCCATCGCCCATCAGCTGATCAAGGCCTGGGCGCAAGGGGAGTAAAAACGATGAGCAAATCCGCCGTTGAACGTTGGTTGGAGGCGGGGCTATTCGCCTCGAGATGGCTGCTCGCTCCCTTCTACCTGGGCCTCGTGGTCGCCCTGGTCGGCCTGCTGATCGTTTTCGGGCGCGAACTCTATGGCGAGGTTTCCCACATTCTCACCATGCGGCCGCAGGACGGCATCCTTATGGCCCTGTCGCTCATCGACCTCTCCCTGGCCGGAAATCTCGTCATCATTGTGATCTTGTCGGGCTACGAAAATTTCGTCGCCAAGATCGCCACCCCCGAACGCTCCGACCGGCCCGATTGGCTGGGAGGGGTGGATTTCTCCGGTCTCAAGATGAAGGTGATGGCCTCCATCGTGGCGATTTCCGCCATCGCCCTGTTGCGCGCCTTCATGGACCTGGCCGAGCCGGACACGACATTGGATCGAAGCAAGCTCGTCTGGCTCGTCGCGATCCACCTGACCTTCGTCGTCTCCGCCGTTCTGCTGGCCGCCATGGACTGGCTGATTTCACAAGGCAAAACCCACCAAGGGGGCGCCTCGTAACGCCCTATCCCTTGGCTCGAAACGGATCAGCGGCGAACACGCCCAGGATTTCGAAATGATCGCTGAAGAAGCTCAGTTCCTCCAAGGCGCGGGCTAGGGAAGCGTCACTTGGCCGGCCATCCACTTCGGCATAGAAGAAGGTCGCGGTGAAGACACCGTTTTCCATATAGCTTTCCAGCTTGGTCATGTTGACGCCGTTGGTGGCGAAGCCGCCGAGCGCCTTGTAGAGCGCCGCCGGCACGTTGCGGACCCGGAACACGAAGGTCGTCACGACAGGGCCGTTGCCGGGCGCCGGGATCGCGGGCGTCTTCGACAGAATCACGAAGCGGGTCGTGTTATGGGCCTCGTCCTCGACGAATTCTTCCAGAATATCGAGGCCGTAGATGCCGGC
>JALYTR010000341.1 GCA_030854165.1 Pseudomonadota bacterium
GGCGCGGGCTCGTCGCCGCCCTGCTGGGCGCGCGGCCGCGCGGCGCCGCCCAGTTGACGCTCTTCGCCGATGGACGGCTGCTGATGCGCGCTCTGCGGGTGGAGGGCGTCGGCCTGAAGGTGGTGGCGGCCGGCAACCGGACGATTCTTGGCGGCCTGTCGTTCAAGGGCGACGCCACGGTGAGCAATCTCGCCGCCGCCCTTCCCGGAGCGCGCGGCGCGGCGCTCGGCGCCTGGACGGCGAGCCAAGCCTCCGCCTCCAATCCCTGGTCGTTCAGCTTCGATGCGCGAGGCCAGGGGCTGGCCACCGGGCTCGGCGAAGCCGGCCGGCTGCTTGGGCCGTCGCCCCGCCTGCGTGTCCAGGCCGACTACCAGGAGGGCGCGGTGGCGATCGCCAGCGCGACTCTCGATGGGGCGGCGGGTTCGGTCGACTCCGCCGGACTGCTCGGGCCGGCCGGCGCCCTGAAGCTGAAGCTCGCCTGGCGCGCCAAGGGACCGCTGGACATCGGCCCGCTGGAGATCGACGGGGCGGCCAAGGGATCGGGCGCGTTGACTGGAACGCTTGCCAGTCCGCGGGCCGACCTGCTGGCCGATTTCAGCGCCATCAACCTGCCGGTTCTTCCCCTGCGCGACGCCCATCTGACCCTGAGCTTCCTCAAGGAGCCGGCGGGCGCGAACGGCCATGTTTCCCTGACCGCGCTCAGCGACTACGGGGCGACCCGCGGGGCGGCGAACTTCCGCTTTGCTCCGGGCGGCCTCGAACTTACGGCGGTCGATGTGAACGCGGGCGGGGTGAGCGCCACCGGGTCACTGGCGCTCCTGGCCGGCGAGCCGTCGATGGCCGACCTCGCGTTGAGCATCGGGCCAGGCGTGCTGCTCTCCGAGGGACACGCCGGCGGGCGGGTGAGGATCGTCGATGCGCCGGGCGGGCCGCAAGCCAACCTCAGCCTGGAGGCGAGCGACGCGGTGCTCGCCCACGGCGGCGCGGGGGTCGGGACCCTGACGCTTACCGCCGACGGGCCACTGCGGCGGCTGCCCTATCGGGCGAGCGCGCAGGGCGCGATGGCGGGAGGCCCGTGGCGGCTCGCCGGATCGGGAGTATTGAGCGAGGCGGCGGGCGAACACGCGCTGAGTTTCAGTGGCGCGGGTCATCTGCATCGGGCCGACTTCCATACCCTGACGCCGGCCCAGTTCAGGCTTGGCGGCCGCCACGCCAGCGCCCGCCTTGACTTGGCCGTCGGCGCGGGCCGGGCGGACATCGACGTTTCCCGCGACGGCGACGCGCTCTCCGCCAAGGCGACGATGGCGGATCTGAGCCTCGGCTTGATCAACGAAGACCTGGTCGGCAAAATTGGCGGCGTCCTTTCCCTGGCCGGGTCGGGACCGCGCCTGAGCGGGGCGGTGGACGCGCGGCTCACGGGAGCGGGCGGGCGTGACCTCAAGGGAAGCCCGCCGGTGGAAGGGCTTGTCAAGGCGCGCCTCGCCGCGGGGGTCATCACTGTGCAGGCCTCGCTCGGCAACGCCCAAGGACTCGCGGCGCGGACCGACTTCATCCTTCCCGCCGAGGCGTCGGCGTCGCCGTTCCGCATCGCCATCGATCGCAAACGACCCCTGAAGGGAGACTTTTCCATCACCGGCGAACTCAAACCGATCTGGGATCTGACCATGGGCGCGGCGCAGTCGCTTTCGGGCCGGGTGATCGCGGCGGGAACTCTGGGCGGCACCCTTGCCGATCCGCGGGCGCTGGGAACCGCCTCGCTCGAGGGTGGCCGATTCCAGGACGCCGGCACGGGCCTGAAACTGCAGGCTGTCACGCTTCGCGCCACCCTGGCCGACAACGCGGTGAACATCAGCCAGTTCTCGGGTTCCGACGGCGCGAAAGGAACCCTGGCCGGATCGGGGCGCCTCAGTCTCGCCCGCGAGGGCGCGTCGAGTTTCCGGTTGGATCTCGAGCGCTTCCGCCTGATCGACAATGACCTCGCCCAGGCCACCGCCTCCGGCAGCGTCGCGGTCAACAGGGCGGCCGACGGCAAGGTGAAACTGAGCGGGGCGCTCGTCGTCGACCATGCCCAGATCGCTCCCAACCCGCCGGTCGCCACCGGCGTCATCCCCATGGACGTAGTCGAGATCCACAAGCCGTTCGGGGCTGATGAGCGTTTCGTCGCCCCGCGCGCCCGCACCGCGCCAGTCGCCCTGGATGTCGTCTTCAAGGCGCCGCGCGGCGTCTTCGTCAAAGGCCGTGGGCTCGACGTGGAGCTTTCCCTCGACGCCCACGTGGGCGGGACGACCGTCCAGCCCACCCTCACCGGCGTCGCCCGGGTGGTGCGCGGCGACTATAATTTCGCCGGCCAGCGCTTTCAGATCGGCGATCGCGGCGTCGTCTATCTGGGCTCGACCGCCGAGACGATCCGCCTGGACCTGACCGCGACCCGGGACAACCCGACCCTCACCGCCGTGATCCGCATTCAGGGCACGGCCGCCAAGCCGATCGTCACCCTCACCTCCACCCCGGTGCTTCCTCAGGACGAGGTGCTCTCGCAGGTTCTGTTCGGCGCCTCGGCCTCGCAGCTCTCCGCCCTCCAGGCCGCCCAGCTCGCCTCGGCGGTGTCCGGACTGGCCGGCGGGGGCGGGTTCGACATCATTGGCGGCCTGCGCAACCTCGCCCATCTCGACCGCCTGGCGATCGGCGGCACGGCCGCAACCGGAACCACGGTGTCCGGCGGCAAATATATCAGCGACAAGGTCTATCTCGAACTCACCGGCGGCGGCCGGGAGGGACCGGGGGCGCAGGTGGAATGGCGGGTGAAAAAGCACCTCTCGTTGGTCTCGCGACTGACCAGCCAGGGAGACTCTCAACTCTCGGTGCGGTGGCGAAAGGACTATTGACCCGCATCAGCCCGGCTCAGTGGGTAATGCGTGGCCGCAGGTGATAGCGGCCCGGCTTGAACTCATCGAAAATCAGGGCGGTGTGCGGGTGGCCCACCGGCTCGCCGCTCTCGTCGGGCAGCAGATTCTGTTCGGAGACATAGGCCACATAGCTCGACTGGTCGTTCTCGGCCAGCAGGTGATAATAGGGCTGGTCCTTGCGCGGCCGGACCTCGTCGGGAATCGACAGCCACCATTCCTCGCTGTTGGCGAACACCGGATCGACGTCGAAGATGACGCCGCGAAACGGGAAGACCCGGTGCTTGACCACCTGGCCGATGGCGAACTTGGCGAGTCGCGCGTTCATGACGCTAGAGAGACTATTATCCTATTGGTGAATGGGGCCTGAACTTATACCAACCGCCTCTAATATTGACCTGTAGCGGCCCATTGTCTTGATCCGATTGATACGATGCGCGTGGGCTCGTCGATCAGCCGGTTCCAGGCGTCGCAGACGGCATCGAGGATGGCGTCGTAGTC
>JALYTR010000342.1 GCA_030854165.1 Pseudomonadota bacterium
CAGATCGTTGAAGCCAAGGATCGCCGACATGATGGACGCGATCACGGTGGCGACCACCGCCCCCATGAATACGGTGATCGCCGGGGTAAGGATAGCGATTATTCGGCCGATGGTCGAGCGGACCTGGCGATCGAGCACGTCGGCCAGGCGCCCCAGCATCTTGCCCAGTTGCGCGGTCTCCTCGCCGGTGCGCAGAAAGCTCATCGCCATGGGCGGGAAGATGCCGCTGGCCGCCAGCGGGCCGGAGAGGCCCCCCCCCTCCTTCAGGCCCGCCGCCACCTTGGCGATCTCGCCGGCCATGTGGCTGTTGGAGATCGACCGCTGGGCGATGGAAAGGGCGGTCGGCAGGGGCACGCCGCCATCGACAAGGCTGCCGAGGGTGCGGGCGAAGGCGGCCGTCTGGGCGTTGATCACCAGGGGGCCGATCTGCGGCGCACTCAACAGTGAGCGGTCGAAGGCGATACGTACGCCGGGGCGTTTGAGCCATTGGCGGGTCGCGAAGACGGCGGCGATAATGACGATAACGCCGATCCAGCCGAAATGCCGGACTCCGTCGCTAGCCCCCATGACCAGCCGGGTAATGAACGGGAGCTTGGCGCGATTGTCGGAGAACATGCCCTCGAACTGTGGGACCACGAAGAAGAGCATGACCATGACGACGCTGGTGGCCACTACCATCAGCATGGCCGGATAGACCAGGGACGAGACCACCGTCTGGCGCAGGGCCTCGGCACGGTCGAGACTTTCGGCCAGGCGAGCCAGGGACGCCCCCAGCCGCCCGTCCGCCTCTCCGGCCTCCGCCATGGCCGAGGCCATGGGTGGGAACAGGCCGCGGGATTCGGTCATGGCGCGCGACAGCGGCGCGCCTTCCTTGACCCGCGCGTGCATCCTGGCGAACACCGCCTTGACGGCCGGATTGAGGATATTTTCCACCACGACCCCAAGCGATCGGTCAAGGGTGAGGCCGGCGTCCAGCAGCACGGCCAGTTCGCCGATGGCGTTGATCGCCGCCTGGCGGGTGCGGCCGTTGACCTTGAGCTTTGCCTTGGCGTCGGCTTCGCCCGTCGCCTCCACCGTCTCGATGGGCATTAGGCCCAGGCGGCGAAGCTGCTGGACGACGTCGGCGCGGTTCGTCCCATCCAGGGCGCCAGAGCGGACGGCGCCGCCGGCGGTGGCGGCGCGATAGCGGAAGGTCGCCATCAGCCCTCCCTCGTCACGCGAAGGACTTCCTCGAGGGTGGTGAGACCGGCCTTGGCCTTGGCCAGGCCATCCTCCAGCATGGTGGTGAGGCCGGCGGCGGCCTGAATGTCGCGCGCCTCGGCCCTGGCCAGCACCAGACGCTCGGTCTCGGCGTCCACCACCAGCAGCTCTAGAACGGCGATGCGGCCCGAAAAGCCGCTTCCGCCGCAGGCTTCGCAGCCTACCGGCCGGTAGAGGGTTTCGATGTGGGTCAGGCCCTCGTCGGCGTCGAGCGCCGCCAGCATTTCGCGGGTCGGCGCGAAGGCTTCGCGGCAGTGCGGGCAGAGCCGTCGCACCAGTCGCTGGGCGAGCACGGCGTTGAGTGTCGAGGTGATCAGGAAGGGTTCGACGCCCATGTCCAGGAGCCGCGTCACCGCCGCCGCAGCGCTGTTGGTGTGCAGGGTCGAGAGGATGGTGTGGCCGGTGAGCGCCGCCTGAACAGCGACCTGGGCGGTCTCCAGATCGCGGATTTCACCGACCATCATCACGTCGGGATCCTGGCGCAGGAAGGAGCGCAAGGCGGTGGCGAACGAAAGGCCAATCTGCGCGCTGACCTGAGTCTGGTTGATCCCGGCCAGGCGGTATTCGATGGGATCCTCGATGGTCAGGATCTTGCGTTCGGCGGTGTTGAGCACGGCCAGCGAAGCGTAGAGGGTGGTGGTCTTGCCGCTGCCGGTGGGGCCGGTGACCAGCACGATGCCGTGCGGCTGGCGCAGCACCCTGAGATACCGGGCCAGGCTCTCGCCGGTGAAGCCCAGGGTCTCGAAATCGAGCGCCAGGTTCGAACGGTCGAGAAGGCGCAGGACGACGCTCTCGCCGTGGATGGTCGGCGCGGTCGCCACCCGCAGATCGATGTCGTGTCCACGCACCGCCAGACGCAGGCGTCCGTCCTGCGGCAGGCGCCGCTCGGCGATGTTGAGGCCGGCCATGACCTTGATGCGCGAGACGAAGGCGGCCTTCAGATGCGGCGGCAGGGGATCTTCATCGCGCAGGGATCCGTCGATGCGCAGGCGGATCTTCAGGACGTCCTCGGTGGGTTCGATGTGGATGTCGGAGGCGTGCGCCTCGGCGGCGCGGCCGATCAGGGCGTTGACGGCGCGAACCACCGGCGCGTCGCTGGAAAGATCCTTCAGTCGCTCGACGTCCGCCTCGTCGGCCCCGCCCGCCTCGCCGACCAGGGCCGACTCGTCCGGATAGAGCCGGTCGAGGGCCGCCTCCATGTCGCCGGAGCGGGCGACCACCGGAATAACGGGGCGGCTCAGAGCGAAGGCGATCGCCGCCAGCGGATAGGCCTCCAGCGGATCGACGAAGGCCACCTCGACGCCGCCGGCCGTCTCCTTCAGCGGCAGGGCCCTGACGTCGCGCAGGAAGCGACCCGAAAGGCGCTCCGGGGCGAGAGGCGCGGCGGGGAAATCCGCCGACCCGGCGATCCTGAGGCCGGCCGCGTCGGCGATCGCCGCCGCCAAAGCCCGCTCGGAGACCAGCCCCAAGCGGGTCAACACCGTGTCGAGCGGCTCGCCGGTCTCGCCTTGCACAAGTTGCGCCCGCGCCAGCGTCTCGGCCGGCGCCAGGCGCCGTTCGATCACCAGGCGGCTCAAACTCAGGGCGGGAGCGGGCAACGCGGCCACGAAAAGGCCTCCAGTGGGATACGACCGGTCGCCTTCTAGCCCATCGTTGCGGCGAGCGTTAGGCGCCGGCGCACGACCCCCTATCCCATCGGCAACGGAATCGCCGTGGTGCTCTTGAGCTCCTCCATGGCGAAGGCGGAGCTGACGTCGGAGAGGCGCACGCCGCGGATCAGGCGCTTATAGACGCCGTCGTAGGCGGCGATGTCGGCCACCCTGATCTTGAGCAGATAGTCGATGTCGCCGCTCATCCGATAGAATTCGACGATCTGCGGGATCCGGCGAACCACGGCCGCGAATTCCGCCAGCCAGGTGTCCGAGTGTTCGGCGGCGCGGATGGTGACGAACACCATCACGCCCGCATCCAGGCGGGTGGCGTCGAGCAGGGCCACCCGACGCAGGATGAATCCCTCCGCCTCCAGGCGCTTGATACGCCGCCAGCAGGCGTTGGCGGAAAGGTTCACCCGCCGCGCCACCTCGCCCACGGCCAGGGCGGCGTCCTCCTGCAACACACTCAGGATGCGCAGGTCGGCGG
>JALYTR010000343.1 GCA_030854165.1 Pseudomonadota bacterium
ATGCAGAGGCCGGCGGCGACCAGGGCGTTGGCGACCTGGAAGGCGCCGGCCAGCGGCAGGCGGACATCGTGGCTCCGACCGAAGGCGGCGATCTTCAGGCGCTGCCCGGCGCCCGTCGCGACGCGGCCGGCCAGGGTCAGGCTTTGGCCCATGGCGCCGACGGTCATAATCGTATGACCGGCGGTGACCGCGGCGGCGGCGAAGGCCGGGAAGGCGTCGCTGTCGGCGTTGAGCACGGCTGGCGCGCCGCGCGGCAGCAGGGTCTCGAAAAGGCGCAGCTTGGCGGCGCGATAGACCCCCATGGTCCCGTGGTAGTCCAAGTGATCCTGAGTGAGATTGAGGAAGCCGGCGGCGGCGAGCTTCACTCCGTCCAGGCGGCGCTGGTCGAGACCGTGCGAGGAGGCCTCCAGAGCCAGATGGGTGACCCCGCGCCCGGCCAGCATGGCCAGGGTTTCGGCCACGTCGGCGGCGTCGGGTGTGGTGAGGCCGGGCGCGATCAGTTGCGTCTCGCCGGCCCGCACGCCCAGGGTGCCCATGCTCGCCGACGAGCGGCCACATGCGGCGAAGATCTGGCGACAGAAGGCGGCCACCGAGGTCTTGCCGTTGGTGCCGGTGACGGCGACGCAGGTGGCCGGCTGCGCGCCATGGAAGGCCGCCGCGGCCAGGGCGTAGGCGCGGCGCGGATCGTGGACGGTGACAACGGGAGCCGCCAGGCCCGGCAATTCGGCGCTGGCCAGGATGGCGGCGGCGCCGGAGGCGAGCGCCTGGGGCACGAAGCACTTGCCGTCGGCCCTCGCGCCGGGCAAGGCCGCGAACAGCCAGCCGGGCCTGACCCGCCGGCTGTCGGCCGTCACGCCCAGGATCGGCGGGTCGATGGCCAGGTCGCGCTGAACGAGGTCGGAGAGACGATGGCCAAGGCGGGGGGTCGCGCGGGCGGGGGCCATCAGTCGCGACCCTGCTTCACCACCGAGTCCGGATCGACCGGGACCTTCGGGTCGGTGGCCGCGTCGGCGATCCGCTGGACGCCCAAGAGTGGGGCGATGCGCTCGATGACCCGTCCGGCGATGGGGGCGGAGACCTCGCCGCCGGTGGTGAAACCACCGGTCTCGGGCAGGGGATGGGGTTCGTCCATCATGATCAGGACGTAGTAGCGGTCGGCGGTGAAGGGGCCGTCCGTCGGGAAGATGGCGGCGAAGGAGGCGAGGTTCTTTTTGCCGCCGGCGTAATGGCCGCCGACCAGCTTGGTCGCCGTCCCAGTCTTGCCGCCCACCCGGTAGCCGGCCACGTTCGCCTTGCGGCCGGTGCCGATCAGGGCGTTGAGGCGCATGAGGTTGAGCATGGTGCGCGAGGTCGCCTCGGAGATTACCCGCCGGCCGGCCGCCGGCGATTGGCCCGGCTCGATTTTCTTCAGGGTCAGGGGGCGATAGACCCCGCCGTCGAGGATCGAACTCATGCCGGTGGCGATGGCGAGCGGCGAGATGGAGATGGCGTGGCCGAAGGCGGTGGTGGCGACGATGTTGTCACTGAACCGCCTGGGCGTGAGGGGGCGCGCCGATTCGATCAGTTCGCTGGGCGCCTTGGCCATCAGTCCGAACCGGCGCCAGTAATCGCTCTCGCGCGCGCCCCCGGCCAGAAGCGCCATGCGCGCCGCGCCGATGTTGGACGAATGGGTGAAGACTTCCCACAGGGGCAGGATGCGGTCGCCCTTGTCGTAGTCGTGGATGATCTGGCCAGGCAGGATCAGGGGGGTGTGGACGTCGAACCTGGTGTCGGGGGTCACGACGCCCGAATCGATCCCCATGGCCAGGGTGAAGACCTTGAACACCGAGCCGGGCTCATAGACGGTGGCCGCGGCGTGGTTGATGAGGTCGGCCGGCGCCGCCTTGCCGGGCGCGCCCGGATCGAAGGTGGGATAGCTGGCCATGGCGAGAATCTCGCCCGTGCGGACATTGACCACCATGCCGGCCGCGCCGATCACCCCGAAACGGGCGGCGGCGGTGTCCAGCTCGTCCTGCAAGGCGCCCTGGATGCGCAGGTCGATGGAAAGCGGAACGGCGGCCTTGCCGGCCTGGCTACGGATTTCGCCATTCAGGGCCCGCTCGGCCCCGGCCAGTCCCACACCATCCTTGCCGGCGAAGCCGATCAGGTGGGCGCCGGTCTCGCCCAGGGGGTAGGCGCGGGCGCTCTCGTCCTCGAAGGCGATTCCCGGCATGGCGAGATCGTGAATCTTGGCCTTCACCTCGGGGGTCAGGCCGCCGACGACATAGTATTCCTTGTGCGTCCCGTTCAGATCGGCGGCCAGGCGGGTCGGCGAAATCGTCGGCAGGGCGGCCAGCAGCGCAGCCTGCGTCCCCGCCTTGTCGGAAACCTCGCGCGGGGTCAGGTAGAGGCCGTAGTGGACCAGGTCCATGGCCAGGATTTCGCCGTTGCGATCGACCAGGTCGGCGCGGGCGTTGGCGCCCAGGGAAGCGGCCCCGCCCTCCCCGCCCAGACCCGACATCAGGGCGGCCCTGGCGGCGACCAGGCCGAGAGTCAGAAAGCCCACCGAGAACAGGGCCATGACGAAGAAAATGCGCAGGCGGGTGTCGTCCTCGGCCTTGCCCGAGGCGCGGGCCCGCTCGAAGGCGCGCTCCATCATCCACAGCGGCGAGGTCAGCCCGCGCCAGGGCGGCCAGAAGGGGCTGGGATATTGGCTGTCGGCGGCGGTCAAGGGGTCTGTTGGAGCGGCACGCCCCCTCCACCGCTTCGCGGCCCCCCTCCCCCGTGAAGAGGCACGGGGGAGGAGAGAATAAGCGTCGCGGTCATGGCTTTGTCCCCGCGGGTTTAGGCGGCGGGGCCTGGGCGAGCTGGGCCAGGGCGGCGGGGGTTGTTTCGTGTTTCGGGTCCACCGGCGCCATGCCCAGATACTGGGTCGATAAGCGCTCGATTCGGCCCGGGTCCTCAAGGTGGGCAAGTTCGGCTTTCAGGAGGCGGATGCGCTTTTCCTCCTGATCGATCTGGCGCTGGACGCCGGCGGTGTCGGCGCTTTGCGCACCGGCCAGGGTGGTGAAGACATAGGAGCCCACGGCGAGGACCAGGACCACGCTCAGGGCTAGAAGGTCGATGACCCGAAAGCCGCGAAAGCGGCGGGTGAAGACGCCGGAGAGGATCATGCGGCGAGCCTGAAGACCGGCGCGTCGGTGCGGATCGCGGCGCGCAGCTTGGCGGACCTGGCGCGCGGATTGGCGGCGACCTCGGCGGAAGTGGGAGCGCGCGCGCCATTGATCAGCAGCCGGAAGCTGGGGGGCGGCCCGGCGGCCGGGAGGGGGACGTGGCGAGACGGCGCGCCCTGGCGGCCGGCCCGGGCGGCGAGGAAGGTCTTGACGAGGCGGTCTTCGAGGGAATGGAAGG
>JALYTR010000344.1 GCA_030854165.1 Pseudomonadota bacterium
ATCATGGGCGTGACAGCCTGGTGTTGGTGGCCGCCGACGAATACCGCCGCCTCAAGAGCCGGGACCGACGGTCGCTCTATGTTTCGGAATTGACCGACGCCGAAATGAAGTTGATCGCCGAGGCCGACATTCCGGCCGAAGCCTCCGCCTTCGACCACGAACTCATCCAAGACTGAGGCGGCGAAACTCCCCGAGCCGGAGCCGGGCTTGGCGATCCGCTACGTCTATCTTTGGCGGGGCGAGGCGCTGGCCGGTCGTGATGAAGGAATGAAGGATCGGCCGTGCGTGATTGTACTGGCGGTGGAAAATCGGGATGGCGCGCGCTTGGACACCGTCGCCCCGATCACGCACGACTCGCCGCGTATGCTCTCCGCTGCCATCGAACTGCCGCCCGCTGTGAAACGTCGCCTGGGACTCGACGGCGCGGCTTCCTGGATCGTTGCCACGGAGGTCAATCAATTTGTCTGGCCAGGGCCTGACCTTCGCCCCGCCCGACGGGGGGAGTGGGCGTACGGATTTATTCCGGGCGCCTTGCTGCGCAGGGTCCGCGAACGGATGGCCGCCGGACACCGGCTGTCGCTGACCCGGCGAACGGATCGCTGATGGATTTCCGCATCGCCGACACCTTTACCGACGCCCTGGCCCGCCTGCCGGCGGCAGACCAGAAGGCGGTGAAGACCAGCGCCTTCGATCTGCAGATGGACCCCTCGGCGCCCGGACTGTCGTTCCATCGGATCGATAAATCGAAGGACCCCAACTTCTGGTCGATGCGAGTCAGTCGGGACGTCCGGATCGTCGTCCACAAAACCTCGGGCAGCTTGCTGCTGGCGTATGTCGATCACCACGACAAGGCTTACGCCTGGGCGGAGCGCCGCCGGATTGAGGCCCACCCGCGCATCGGCGCGGTCCAGATCGTCGAGGTGCGCGAACGGGTGGAGGAGACAACGCCGCCGCCGACCCTCACCACCCGAGACCCACCCTCCCTACTCGCGTCAAGACTGTTCGACCGTCTGAGCGCCGATGACCTGCTATCCGTAGGTGTGCCAGCCGATTGGCTGGGCGATGTCGCTATGGCCACGGAAGGCGCGTTCCTCGACCTTGCGAAGCGCCTTCCCGCCGAGGCGGCGGAAGCCCTTCTGGAATACGCCGTAACTGGGCGACTTGATCGTCCGGTTCCGGTGGCACCCGCCGATGCCTTCGTTGCACCCGATGCCGTCCGTCGCTTCCGGATCGCGGGCAATAGCGACGAACTCGAACTCGCCCTTGAAAGACCCTGGGAACAATGGGGCTCAATCCGACGCGCCGACTTCCGCGACTATCTCACGACCAGGTTTCGAGGGGTAAAAACCGCGCTCCCGTTGTCTCGTCGTTCGGCCGATAGCTATTGCGCCAACGTAGCGCGGATTGAGATCACCTTGAAAACCAGATTGGATGAAACGGATCTCAGAAGGTCAGGCTTGGTCGCGATCATAGGCCGTTTGCGATCCCGCCAAGACGAGCAATCCATGCCGGGGACGACTCTGAATAGCTGCATCTCGGCATTGCGGGCCTACGCCCGATACCGTGGCGCGATGAGTGAGGACCCTGGCCAAGGAGAGATCCAATCTGTCCTCCACGATTCCTTGGAACGAGGAAAAAAGACCGTGCGCGCCGATTTCCATGACTACCTTATGACTGACTTTCGAGGCACGCGGTCGGGAGAACCGTTATCCCGGCGGTCGGCGGACAGCTATTGCGCCTGCCTCTCCATCGTCGAGCGGGCGCTCGACACTAGTCTGGAAGACGAGAACCTCACCGACGCGGGCTTGGTCGCGATCATGGGTCGCCTACGATCCGCGCAAGAGCAGTTGGACATGCCGGACAACACTCTCAGCAATTGCGGCTCGGGATTGCGGGCATATGCGCGATTCAAGCGTGCAGCGCCGGCGCGAAATGCTTCGTGAGAGCCACCGTCCCGTTGCGGGCAGAGCCACGAGCCGCTTTGACGCGATCCGCGCCGCCGGCGCCATTCCGAGCTAACGCGACTCCAATCCGCCCCGCCGGCCGAGCCCCTCGGCGAGGAAAGTCGTCACCAGCGTGTTGAGCGAGACCCCCTCATGGGCCGCGCGACGGGCGAGCGCCGCGTGCAGGGACTTGGGCACACGCTGACGCCACTGTCCGCCATAGGCGCTGCCCGCCGCTCGCGCCGGGCGGCCCAGCGCCGCGAGCGTTTGCACATAGGAGGTCAAGGCGTCGCGGCCTTCCACCAAGGCCTCTTCCGGTGTTTCGCCGTCAGCCATGCAGCCGGGATAGTCCGGAAACTCCACGAGATAGCCGCCGCCTTCCTCGACCGACAAGGGGCGAATTTCGAAGCGTGGAATGGGGATCTTCGGTTCAGTCGCCACGTTTCTCTCCAATGCTGTCCAATAACGCGACAAATCTCATCACATATATTGGCTTGATGGGTTTGTGGGCCGGAACGGTCAGGGGCGGCAGACCGGGGTAGCTGAACGTCACGTGGCTCGTTCCGGGCTGTCGCCAGTCGAGGCGATGGCGCGTGGCCAATGTCTTCAAAACGTCAATCGACCAATCGCGCTGGCTGTTGCGCATTTTCGCAAGCAGTTTTTCGATCCTGGTCATCTGAGGACGGTATCACCGGAGGAACCGCCGTCAAGACCTCATCCGCCTGTTAAGGCTCTTTGCCCCTTGAACAGTGTCGGCATCAGGTCGGCGAGTCTGGATTGAGGCGCGCAGGGCATGGTGGCGAAGCGGCGGGGCGATCCCTACGTCTACTGGCGAAGGGCCGCAGCTTTGGCCCACACCCTCTGTCTTGGAGTTAAGTGATGCCCTTAATCCGCGACCCCGACCTGGCCGCCATTCGCCGCGGCGTCGAGCGGGTCGGCAAGCTTTCCGACGGCCTGCTGCGCCTGGGTCCCTTCCGCCTGGGGATCGACGGTGTGCTGAGCTGGATTCCCGGCGTCGGCGAAATCTACAGCGGCGCGGCGGCTGTTTATCTGCTGGTCCAGGGGGCCAGGGCGCGGGTGCCCCTCGCCACCCTCGTCCTCGCCGGGGCCCTGATGGGCGGCCGGACCCTGATCACCGCCATTCCCTTCGTGGGCCCGGCGGCGGTCGATCTGCTGGCCTTGCACGGCGTGTCGGCGCGCCTGATCGTCCGCGCCATCGACCGGCGCCTGGCGAGCGGCGGCCAGGTCGCGCCCGACGGACGCGGCTGGGGCTGGCGCGGCGGCATGGCGGGGGCGGCGGCTTATATTTAGTCGGGAGATTCTCCCCTGCCCTCTTCCCCCATTGGGGGAAGTACGGCCGATGGCCGGGATGGGGGCCTGGCCGTGCGGGGTCGTTGCGGCGAGAGCCCCCTTCGTCGCTTCGCGACACTTCCCCCAGAGGGGGA
>JALYTR010000345.1 GCA_030854165.1 Pseudomonadota bacterium
CCCTGGGGGCCGGCGACATCCTGGCCAACGCCGGCGACATAGGCGGCGCGGTGACCATGGGCGCGGGAACCACCCTGATCCTCACCCAGGCGACCGAGGTCGCCGGCGGCATCGCCGGCTTCGCCGCCGGAGACGTGATCGATCTGGCGGGCGTCTCCGCCACCTCGGCGAGCCTGAACGGCGACGGCCGACTGGTCGTCGCCAACGGCGCAATCGCCGTGGCCACACTGCGGCTTTCCGCGACCCCCGCCGGCGCGATATTCACCGTCGCCTCCGACGGCCATGGCGGCAGCCTCGTCACCGTCGCCGCCGGCGACGCGACGGGGGCGGCGGGTTCACCAGCGCCATCGTCCCATGCCCTGATCGCGGCCATGGCCGCCCTGGCGTCAGCGGCGGCGACGCCTGTTGCCACGGCCCATGTCGAGGCCTGGAGGCCGACCCTCCTGGGCCCGAGAATGTGTTCGGCCTGACGGCGCGGCCAGCCGGTCTCGGGTAAAGCCCTGCGTCGCCATCCATTCGGGACGTAATGTCATGGCGAAGCCCTGGATCCCCCTTGACCGAACCGCCAAGCCTCCTCCGCGGCGCGCCGCACGGCCAGGGATTTCTGCACGGTTTCTTCGTACTCGGCGAGCGGGTCGCTGTCGGCGACGACGCCGCCGCCGGCCTGGACGTGGAGGACGCCGTCCTTGATCAGGCCGGTGCGCAGGACGATACAGGTGTCCACCGAGCCGTCGGCCCCGAAATAGCCCACCGCGCCGCCGTAGGCGAGGCCGCGCTTGAGGCTTTCCAACTCGTCGATGATCTCCATCGCGCGCACCTTGGGCGCGCCCGAGAGGGTGCCTGCCGGCAGGGCGGCCATCAGCACATCGACCGGATCGATCCCCTCGGGGGCGTCGCCCTCGACGTTGGAGACGATGTGCATGACGTGGCTGTAGCGCTCGATGGCGAAGCTCTGGGTGACCCGCACGTTCTGGGTCGGGCCGAGGGTGGCGATCTTGCCGACATCGTTGCGGCCCAGATCGAGCAGCATCAGGTGCTCGGCGCGCTCCTTCTCGTCGGCCAAAAGTTCGGCCTCAAGGGCAAGGTCTTCTGTCGGCGTGACGCCGCGCCGGCGGGTGCCGGCGACCGGGCGGATGGTGATCAGGCCATCGCGCAGCCGGACCAAGATTTCCGGCGAGGAGCCGGCGAGTTGGAAGTTGGGGAAGTTCAGGAAGAACAGGAAGGGCGAGGGATTGGTTCGCCGCAGGGCGCGATAAAGCGCGAACGGATCGTGAGGATAGGGAGAGGAGAAGCGGTGGCTGGGGACCACCTGGAAGACGTCGCCGGCTCGGATGTAGGCCTTGGCCGTCTCGACCAGAGCGCCATAGGCCTCCCGGCTGACC
Organism: Pseudomonadota bacterium; assembly: GCA_030854165.1. Taxonomy (GTDB): domain Bacteria; phylum Pseudomonadota; class Alphaproteobacteria; order Caulobacterales; family Caulobacteraceae; genus Acaudatibacter. The sequence goes on from JALYTR010000345.1 coordinate 1,383, forward strand.
GGCGAGGTGAACGGCGAGGGGGCGGGCGGGTCGGTGGCCACGCCGCCTTTAGGAATCGGCGCGGCCAGATCGGCGACCACCGCCTCCAGCCGCCCGCGCGCCGCGTCATGGGCGGCCCACGCGCCCAGAGGAGATGGCCGGACGGTGGTCACCAGAATGATTTCCTGGGCGATGGCGTCGAAGATGGCGACGATCGAGGGCCGGATGAGGATCGCGTCGGGCAAATCCAGCGGGTCGGCGTTCACATCGGGCAGATGCTCGATCAGCCTCGCCATGTCGTAGCCCAGCACCCCAAACAGGCCGGCGGCCATGGGCGGAAGACCGGGCGGCAGGTCGAGCCGCGAGCCGGCCACCAAGCCCCGCATGGACGCAAGCGCGCCGCCGGCCTGGGGCGTGAACACCTCGCGGCCGATCGCTTCGCCCTCGGCGATCTCCGCGACGTCGCCCCGGCAGCGCCAGACGAGATCTGGCTTCATGGCGACAACCGAATAGCGTCCCCGCCAGGCGCCGCCCTCCACCGATTCGAACAGGAAGGCGTAGGGCGCGGCGCGGGCGATCTTCAGATAGGCTGAAACCGGTGTTTCCAGATCATCGATAAGACGGGCCCAGACGACCTGGGCGGCCCCTTGTCCGTAGGCGTGTTCGAAGGCTTCGAAACCGGGTTCGACGATCACTTCGCCTTGCCGGGCGCCGCCTGGCCGCGCTCGGCTTGAGCCGGCCCGGTTTGGTCCGACCCGGTTTGGCCCGACCCTGGGGCGCTCGGCTTGCCCACCTGGTTGGGATCGACGCCCAATGTCCGGCGAGCCAGAGGCAGATTGATCGTAACCTTGATGTCCTGACGCGCCGCGCTTCTCACCGACGCCGCCAAGTCCTTCAGATAGTCCTGCGATATCCGCCCTTCGATCGCCTGAACGGCGCGCGCCATGGTGGGAACATCACCGGGGCGAACCGCGTCGAGCTTGCCGATGAAGACACCGGCGGGGGCGGCGGCGACGAAGACATCGCCAGGCTTGGCGTTGAACATCGCCACCAGGAAGTCGCGCCCGAGCGCCTTGACGAACTGTTGCGCCTGGATGCGTTGCATGCCGTTCTGGCGCACCACATGGCCGCCGACCTGGGCGGCGGCCTGCTCGATGCTGGTCCCACCGCGAATCTGGGCCGTCAAGGCCTCGGCGCGCGCCTTGAGCGCTTTCAGAGACTGCTCGTTGACATAGGCCTTGAGCAGTTCTGGACGCTTGTCGGCGATCGGCGGCAGGGCAGGGGGAACGACCCGATCGACATGGAGGGCGAAATATTCGCCAGGTCCGGCGTCTTCCAGATCTCCGTCTTCGCCCGCCGCGTGGGCGAAGGCCGATTTGAGGATGTTCGCCGTGAGCAGGGTGTTCGGCTTGCCGTCGCTATCCAGGCCCTGAGCGGTGACCGGCCCGACGGTGATTGGCGTGACGCCGGCCTTGCGGGCCGCGTCAACGACATTGGCCCCGGCCTGGCGCGCATCGTCGAACGTCTGGCTGAGGTCGTAGGCCTGCTTCTGGGCCGCCTTGGTCCGAAGGTCGGCCTCGATGGCCGGCGTCGCCGAGGCGAGGCTCGTCGCCGTGCCTGGGGTTATCTTGCCGATCTTCAGCACCGCCATGCCCAGCGCGCCATGGACCGGGCCGCTCACCTGGCCGGCGGCCATGGCGAAGGCGGCCGCCGCCACCTGGGGGTCGGCGATGGCCGACCTGGGGGCGTCCACATAGGTCACCGGCTCCACGCCGAAGGATTTGGCGATGGCGGCGGGATCCTCGCCCTTGCCGAGCCTCGCGGCGGCCTCGGCGGCCTGGGCTGCCGTCTTCACCGGAATCTCGACCAGGCTGCGACGCTCAGGCGTGGAGAGGGTGTCCTGCTTGAACGCGAACGCCTTTTGCACCTGGGCCGGGTCGATCTTGACGCCCGGCGCCATGGCCGCGGCGGAAAATCGGACGAGGGTGATCACCCGCATCTCCGGGCGCATGAGCTG
>JALYTR010000346.1 GCA_030854165.1 Pseudomonadota bacterium
CGCCGGCACACTCGGACGCTCGACGTGAAGTGCGGGCGCTGCACCAGGTCGGGTCGCTTGTCCCTGGTGCGGCTGATCGCAGCCCACGGAGCGGAGACGAGCATCGGCGCGGCGACGGCGGGCCTGGCGGCGGGGGCGCGGGCGATGGCCTCGGCCGAGACGAGGACGACGGCCTTGCGCACCGAGGCCCCGCGGCTGACGGCGTCGGAGCGCACCACGGTGACCGCCGGCGCGTTGCGGTAGGTGTTCACCGTGACAGCGTTGACCGTTTTGTTGACGATGACCGTATCGATCGTGGTGGTCTTGACGTTGGTCACATTCACCCGGCGGATGTAGGCGTCGCTGACCTCATAGGGCGGCCGATAGACCTCGTCGGGCGCCAGAGGCACCCAGCCCAGGGCCTCGCCGGCGCCCAGATTCACATCCAAGCTCCATCCTGGGCCACCGATGAAGGCGACCAGGGCCGGGGCATAGACCGGTTCGGGGGCGGCCTCGCCGGGAATCCAGCCCCAGCGGCCGTCGATCCGCGCCCAGCGGCCATAGTGGAAGGGCGCGAAACCCCAGGGCTGATCGTCGATCCAGGTGTAGCCCCAGGGCGCCACATAGGCCCAGCGGCCGTCGCGATAGGGCGCCCAGTCGGGCGGCAGGTCGCGGGGAAACCACATCGTCCCATAGTCGGGCGAGGCGGCGAACTCGCCATAGCGGCCCAGGTCGCCCGCCCCGGTCATCGCCTCGGGAAGCTCGGCGGCGGCGCGGGTGCGCTGCTCCAGCCGCGCGCGGCCCCGCGACCAGTCGTCGATGGCGGTGTCCTGGGCGTCCTGAAGCTCCGGATCGGCGCCGGCGTAGAGGACGGCCGCCTGCCGCGCTTCCACGGCGGTGTAACCCTGGGGTCCCGGCGCCTCGGCCTCGCCGGCGAAGACCGTGACCTCGACGGGCGGATACGACCCGTCCTCCTGGGGCGCGCCCACATCGACGCGATAGAAGCCCGCCCCTGGTAGTTGCACGTCGCCGGCCGGCGTGGAGACGGTCACTCCGCCGCGCGGCGCGCCGCGCACCTGAACGCTGAGCGAGCCCTGCGGCAGGGCCAGCCGCATCGCGCCATAACTTAGGGCCGCCACATCGACCTCGGTCTGATTGTCGAGCCTGGCCTCGACGCCGCCGATTTCCAGTTCGGCGCGACCGTCGTCGCCGGTCCAGAAGGCCTCCCCGGCGGTGACCGGGAAATTCACGCTGGCGTCGGTCCAGACATCCTGCTGTGGCGGCTGAAAGGAGACATCGCCCTCCAGGGCGGCGATCCGGCCCACCCGGCCGGGCGGATCGGCCAGGGCGGCGCCGGCCAGGGCGGCGGCGGCAGTGGTCATCAAACCGAGAATGAGAAGTCGCGACGGCATGGCGGGCGATCCAATGGGCGAGGGTTGGCTTGCGATCGGCCGACTAAGTCCGCGCGCATGAACCTTGGATGAATCGCCGCGGACCGAAGCGCCGCCTCAGCGCGGCGGCGCGGCCGCCAAAGCGCCGCGATCGCCCAGGTTTTCGTGGTGAGGGCCCGCGTCTCCGGCGACATAGGCGCCGGCGCAGCCGGCGAGCGCCAGGGCGGCCAGGATGGGCGTGACGAAACGTCTCATCGCTGGAGCCTCCACCTTTGCTGTCTCAGACATCCTTGACCATCCGCTTGCCGACGTTGTCCCCCGCCAGCAGACCGACCAGGGCGGCGGGGAGGTTCTCCAGGCCATCGATGACATCCTCGCGCACCTTCAACCGGCCGCCATCGACCCAGGATTTCAGGTCCGCCAGGGCCGCGTCCCGCTTGTCGTAAAAGTCCATGACCACGAAGCCGGTCAGGGTCAATCGCTTGGTCACGACGAGGCCGGGAACGCCGCGCGGGCCGTGGGGCGGCGCCGCGCCGTCGTACTGCGAAACCGCGCCGCAGCAGGCGATGCGACCGTGGGTCGCCATGTTGAACAGGCAGGCTTCCAGCACCTCGCCGCCGACATTGTCGAAATAGACATCGATGCCGTCTGGGCAGGCGGCGCGCAAGAGCCGGCGGACATCGCCGGCCTTGTAGTCCACCGCCGCGTCGAAGCCGAGTTCGTTGGTCAGAAGGGCGCATTTGGCGGCGCCGCCGGCGACGCCGACCACGCGACAGCCCTTGATCGCGGCGATCTGGCCGACCAGCGAGCCCACCGACCCGGCCGCCGCCGAGACCACCACGGTCTCCCCGGCCATCGGCCGACCGCACTCCAGCAGCCCGAAATTGGCGGTGAGGCCGGCGATGCCATAGACGCTGAGCAGATGGGTGAGCGGTTCGATTCGGGGAAGCGCAGTCAGATGGCGGGCCGGCAGCGCCGCATAGTCCCGCCAGCCGGTGTCGGCGAACACCAGGTCGTCAGGCGCCAGTCCCGGCGCCCGCGACTCGACCACCTCCGCCAGGGCGCCGCCGGCCATCACGTCGCCGGCCTTCAGGGCCGAGCGGTAGGTGGCGCCCTGCATCCAGGCCCGGTTGGCCGCGTCGAGGGAGACATAGAGGGCCTTCAGCAGAACCTCGCCGTCGCCGGGCGTGGGAACGGCGGCCTCGGTCAGGCGGAAATGCTCCGGTCCGAGGCTGCCTTCGGGCAGTTCGGCAAGGATGATCTGGCGGTTGGTCCGGTTCATCTTTCGTGGCCTCGAAAACGAGCGGCGCGGCCCATCTTGCACGGCGCGCCCTTCGACGCCAACGCGAGCCCGCGCGTTTGGACATGTTCTCCGGCCCGGCGACGCGCTAGAATGCTTGCCTATCGCCTTCGCGGGAGTTTGCTCATGACCAGCGCCTGGACCGAAAATGGCCCCGTCTCCCTACCGCCCAGATCGCTTGCCTACGGCGCGGGCGCCTTGCTCGTGGCCCTGGCCATCGCTGGGGTGGCGCTCGGCCTGCGCGCCGCGTGGCGCGAAGCGGGCGCCCCTGATCTAGGCGGCGGGGCGGCCCAGAGCGCGACCGGCGACGACACCTTGACCGCCAAGCCGATCGTCGATCTGCCGCCGCCGGTGGCGGCGCCTGAACCGGCCCCGGACGAGGCGAAGCCCGATCAGGCCGCCGCCGACCAGGCCAAGGCCGACGCCATCGCCGCCAAGACCGCCGCCGCTCAGGAGATTCAGGCCCAACCCTCCAAGCCGGCCGGCGACATCGACGACATCTTGACCTCGGCCAGCGAGAAGCCGGCGGCCACCGCCAAGCCCGCCAGCGACGAGGCCCCTCCTCCAAGCGCGCCAGTGAAGAGCGACGTACCGTTCTGACGTTTATCTGTTTGGCGTGCGACGGGGCGTCGCGCGTCCATCATCGTTCCGATTCCTTGAGCAACGCCACGAGATAGCCCTTCCACGCCGCGGCCCACGTGTGCGTG
>JALYTR010000347.1 GCA_030854165.1 Pseudomonadota bacterium
ATGTCGCGCTGGCGGCGGTGGAGGAGAGCGGCGTCGACGCCGAGGTGATCGACCTTCGCACCCTCTGGCCGGTGGATATCGCCGCCATCGTCGCCTCGGTGAAAAAGACCGGGTGCTGCGTCGTGGTCCACGAGGCGACCAAGACGTCCGGCTTCGGGGCCGAACTCGTGGCCCTCATTCAGGAGCGGTGTTTCTATCACCTCGAGGCGCCCATCGAGCGCGTCGCCGGCTGGGATACGCCCTATCCCCACGCTTTCGAGTGGGAGTATTTCCCGGGGCCCAAACGGGTCGCCGCCGCCCTTAAGCGAACCGTGGAGGCTTAAGTCATGGGCCAATTCACCTTCAAGCTTCCTGACGTCGGCGAGGGGACGGCCGAGGCGGAGATCGTCGCCTGGCACGTGGCGGTCGGCGACCGCATCGAGGAAGACCAGCCTCTCGTCGATGTGATGACCGACAAGGCGACGGTGGAGATGACCACGCCGGTCACCGGGCGGGTGGTGGCCCTGAACGGGGAACTCGGCGAAATGGCCGCCGTGGGTTCGGCCCTGGCGGTGATCGAGGTAGAGGGTGAGGGTGAGGCGCCGGCCCTTCTCCCCTTGCGGGAGAAGGTGGCTGCGAAGCACACGGATGAGGGGTCGCACCAGCCTGTCCGCGCGCCTTCACCGCCAGGCGGTGGGGGCGTGGAAAACCCCCCATCCGGCCCCCAGATTCTTACTCAAAATCCGGCTCCTCTCGGAGCCGGTGGCCACCTTCTCCCGCAAGGGGAGAAGGCACTTCACGCCTCTCCTCCTCCGGTGGCGCGGATCCCCGGCGCCAAGCCCCTGGCCTCTCCGGCCGTCCGCCGCCGCGCCCATGAGGCGGGCGTCGCCCTTCAGTTCGTCCCCGGAACCGGGCCGGCTGGGCGCATTGGTCCTGAAGACCTGGAGGCCTTCATCGCCTCGGGCGCGGCGTCCACCGCGTCGCAAGGTCGCTCGTCCCTGGCCAAGCGCGAGGGCGTCGAGGAGATCAAGGTGATCGGCCTGCGCCGCAAGATCGCCGAGAAGATGCAGGACGCCAAACGCCGCATCCCCCACTTCGCCTATGTCGAGGAGATCGACGCCACCGAGCTGGAGAGCCTGCGCGTTCATCTCAACGCCACAAAGCGCGCCGACCAGCCCAAGCTCACCGTGTTGCCGTTCATCGTCCTTGCCCTGGTCCGCGCCCTGCCACGCTTTCCGCAGATCAACGCCCGCTTCGACGATGAAGCGGGCGTCGTCCATCGCCACGCGGCCGTCCACGCAGGCATCGCCACCCAGACTCCGGGCGGTCTGATCGTCCCGGTGGTCCGCCACGCCGAGGCCCGCGATGTCTGGGACTTGGCCGCCGAGATCGCCCGCCTGGCCGCCGCCACCCGCGAGGGCAAGGTCGGGGCCGACGAACTGAAGGGCTCGACCATCACCGTCACCAGCCTGGGGCCCCTGGGCGGCGTCGTCACCACCCCGGTGATCAACCACCCCGAGGTCGCCATCGTCGGTCCCAACAAGATCGTCGAGCGCCCTGTGGTGCTGGGCGGCCAGATCGCCATCCGCAAGATGATGAACCTGTCGTCCTCCTTCGATCATCGGGTGGTGGACGGCTACGACGCCGCCGCCTTCATCCAGGTCGTCAGGGCCCTGCTGGAGCACCCCGCCACCCTGTTCATGGACAGCGAATGACCGAGACGATCACGACCAAGGTCCTCGTCGTCGGCGGCGGCCCGGGCGGTTATGTGGCGGCCATCCGCGCCGGCCAACTCGGCTTGGAAACCGTGCTTGTGGAGGCCGACCGGGTGGGCGGGACTTGCCTCATCCGCGGCTGCATTCCCTCCAAGGCCCTGATCCACGCCGCCAGCGAATACGAGGCGATGGCCAAGGCGCCAGGCGGGGCGCGCATGGGAATCACGCTTGGCGGGCCGCCGACCCTGGATCTGGCCCAGACCGTCGCCTGGAAGGACGGCATCGTCGATAAACTCAACGGCGGGGTCGCGGGACTCCTCAAGCGGGCGAAGACCAAGACCATCGCCGGCTGGGCGACCTTCACCGACGCCAAGACCTGCACGGTCGAGACGGCGAGCGGGCCCGTCACCGTCACCGCCGAGCATGTCATCCTCGCCAACGGCTCGCTGCCCGTCGAGTTGCCGTTCCTGCCCTTTGGCGGGCCGGTGATCTCGTCCACGGAGGCGCTCGCACTCGACCGCCTGCCGGCGCGGCTCGTGGTGGTCGGGGCTGGCTATATCGGTCTGGAGCTGGGCTCGGCCTTCCGCAAACTGGGGTCCGAGGTCACCGTGGTCGAGGCGCTGGACCGCATCCTGCCGGGCTTCGACGCCGAACTGGCGGCGCCGGTCGCCCGCTGGCTGGTCGAGGCCGGGATCGCCGTCCATCTGGGCGCGCGCGCCAAGTCGCTCGAAACCATCGCTGACGAACACGCCCTGGTGGTCGAGGCCAGGGACGGCCAGACCCTGAATCTGCCGGCCGACACCGTTCTGGTCACCGTGGGGCGCAAGCCGAACACCGCCGGCTGGGGGCTGGAGGCCATGGCCGTGGACATGGCCGGCCCCTTCGTCAAGGTGGACGAGCGCTGCGCCACCTCGATGAAAAACGTCTGGGCGATCGGCGATCTGGTCGGCGAGCCGATGCTCGAACACAAGGCGGCCGCGCAGGGAGAAATGGTCGCCGAAATCATCGCGGGCGCGCGCCGCCGCTTCGAACCGGTCGCCATCGCCGCGGTCTGCTTCACCCACCCCGAGATCGTCGTCGCCGGTCTTTCGCCGGACGAGGCCAAGGCCACCGGCGTCGATATCGTGACCGGCGCCTTCCCGTACAGCGCCAACGGTCGGGCCCGCTCCATGGAAGCGGCCGAGGACGGCGGCTTCGTGCGCGTGGTGGCTCGCAAGGACGATCATCGCCTGCTGGGCGTCCAGGCGGTCGGCGCCCACGTCTCCGAACTCTCCGGCGAATTCGCCCTGGCCCTGGAGATGGGCGCCCGCCTCGAAGACATCGCCGGAACCATCCACGTCCACCCGACCCTGAGCGAAGCCTTCCACGAGGCGGCGCTGAGAGCGCTGGGGCATGCGATCCATATTTGAGCGGCCGCCGGTCGGACGCGATTAACCGCTTGAATTTCAGGCGCCGGCGGGGCACACGGGCGGCGCTTGTCCCCACGAGCCTCGCGGGCTTTTGAGGGCCACCGCGCTTGCCCCTTGCCACGCTAGTAGAGCCTTGAATGTTTTCGTCCCTGTTCGGCGTCATCTCCAACGACATCGCCATCGACCTCGGCACCGCCAACACCCTCATCTACATGAAGGGCCGCGGCATCGTGCTGAACGAGCCCTCGGTTGTCGCCCTGCGC
>JALYTR010000348.1 GCA_030854165.1 Pseudomonadota bacterium
GGACCCCTTCCCATCGCGCCGCCGCCGTCGGCTCCCTCTGATAGACATCGAGGGCCGCCATCCCCAGGCGTCCTTCCTTAAGCGCCGCGATCAGGGCGTCCTCGTCGACGATCTGGCCGCGCGAGACGTTGACCAGCAGACCGTGGGGACCGAGCGCCTCCAGAACCTTGGCCGAGATCATGCCGCGGGTCTCCTCGCTGGCGCGGCAGGCGACGACCAGGATGTCGCTCTGCGCCGCCAGGGCCTCGAGGCTTTCGGCGCGCGCCCACGGCGCCTGCGGCTTCTCGCGCGGTCCCCACCAGGCGATCTTCAGGCCGAACGCCTCGGCGCGACGGGCCACCGCCTCGCCGATCGCTCCCAGCCCGACAATGCCCAGCCGTCGGCCGCCCAGAGACGCGGTGCGCATCTTCTCCGACGATGTCCACCCGCCGGCCCGCAAGGTCCGGTCGCCGTGGACGATCTTGCGCCAGGCGCCGAGGATCAGGCCCAGGGCATGGTCGGCGACGTCCTCGTGGTTGACTCCCGGCGAATGGCTGACCTTCAGGCCTCGCGCCTTGGCCCACGGCAGGTCCAGACCGTCGTAGCCGGTGGTGAAGAAGGCGATCAGGCCCAGATTGGGCAGGGCCTCGACCAGGGCCTTGTCGACCGGAAACTCGCCGGCCACCACCATGGCGCGGATGACGCTCACCGCTTCCACCGGCGGCCCTTCCCAGAACCGCCAGACGGTGAACTCCGGCTCCAGGAACGCGGTCAGCGGGGCCAGATGCGGCTGGACGATGAGCAGGGCGGGCTTGGAACTGGGCATGGACGCGCACTCCGGCCGGTCGGCCCGCGCCTCTTAGACCCGCGCCGGCGGGCTTGACCAGATCACGCGGCGGGCCGATGACCTAATTTTAGCGGCCGAGCCCGAACATTTCTTGACAGGCGGGGCGCAACGAATTGGTAATTCGAATCGTTGAAGCTTGACCGACGGCCTTCCCGCCGTCTTGGATGGAGATAGACTTGATATGAACGCCAAAATCCTGATCGCGGGTGCCGCCATCGCCGCGCTCGCCGCCGGCGGCGCGTCGGCCGGCACGCGCCACAAGTCGATGCACCCCCACAAGTTGCACAAGTCGGTGGCGGCCAGTGAGAGCAAATACGCCGCGCCCGACCAGCCGATCCCCTACGCCCAACTCGATTCCTATCTGGATTCGCACGGGATGGGCGGCTCGGACATGGGGGCGACGAAGTCGTCGGGCCACATGAAGAAGATGTCCAAGAAGTCGATGAAGCATCATGGCAAGATGCATCATAAGACCACGGGCTCATCTTCCGACGCCGGCATGGCCACGCCGGACAACGGCGCGACGTCCGCCCCTGACAACGGCGCCATGGCGACCCCGCCGGCCACGCCGCCCGCCACCCCCGACACCCCGAGCACGCCACAGTAAGGCGAAGACGATTGCCATCCTCCCTCCAGAGCGGAGGGAGGACCTAGGCGGCCTTTCCGGGCGGCCAAGGGCTGGATCGGCTTTGAGAGGATCGTGGCGCACGCGCCCCCTCCACCCCTTCGGGGTCCCCCTCCCCCATGAAGAATGGGGGAGGATTTTGTCGCGACGATCCTCTTCCGCGAAGCGGGGGAGAGGGACCGCGAAGCGGTGGAGGGGGCGGGGGAAAGAGCGCTGGCGCGCCCGTCGCGCCAGGCGCGTTCGCCCAAGCCTCAGCCCTCCAGCACCTCATAGGCCGGCAGGGTGAGGAACTCCTCGAAAGTGGCCGCCAGGCTCATGCTTGAGAACAGGCCGATCGCTTCGGCGAAGCGCCCCTCTTCGAACGCGCCGGCCGGCAAGGCCGTCCGCAGCGCCGCCATCTCCTCCTCCATGAGCGCCTTGAACAGGTTCGCGGTCACCAAGCGGCCGTCGTCCAGGCTGACGGCTCTAGCGATCCATTGCCAGATCTGGGCGCGGGCGATCTCGGCCGTAGCGGCGTCTTCCATCAGATTGTAAAGCGGCACGGCCCCGCGCCCGCGCAGCCACGCCTCGATGTATCGCACGCCGACGCGGATGTTTTCGCGCAGGCCTTCCTCGGTGCGGACGCCCTCGTGGACCTTCAGCATGTCGTCGCGAGAGACGCGGACATCGGCGCGAAGCCTGCCGAGCTGATTGGCGCCCGGCATCAGCCGGTCGAACACTCCCAGGGCCACCGGGACCAGATCGGGGTGGGCGACCCAGGTGCCGTCGTGGCCGTCGGCCGCCTCGCGCTCCTTGTCGGCGCGGACCTTGGCGAAGGCCGCTTCGTTGGCGGCGAGGTCGCCCTTGATCGGAATCTGGGCGGCCATCCCGCCCATGGCGAAGGCGCCGCGCCGATGGCAGGTCTGGATCAGCTTCAGCGAATAGGCCCGAAGGAAGGCCGCGCCCATGACCATGACGGCGCGGTCGGGGGTCAATGTCCCCTCCTGGCGGCCCAGACGCTTGATGTAGGAGAAGATATAGTCCCAGCGGCCGCAGTTGAGGCCGGCGACGTGGTCGCGCAGTTCATAGAGGATTTCGTCCATCTCGAAGGCGGCCGGCAGGGTCTCGATCAGCACCGTCGCCTTGATGGTCCCGGCCGGAATGCCCAACGCCGCCTGGGCGTGGATGAAGACATCGTTCCACAGCCGCGCCTCGAGGTGGGATTCCAGTTTCGGCAGATAGAAATAGGGGCCCGTCCCTCGCGCGATCTGCGCCTTGGCGTTGTGGAAGACATAGAGGCCGAAGTCGAAGAGCGAGCCCGACATCGGCGCGCCATCCACGCTCAGGTGCTTTTCCGCCAGATGCCAGCCGCGCGGGCGGACCATGAGAACCGCCGGCGTCCCCTGGAGGGCGTAGGCCTTGCCGCTCGCCGTGTCCGTGAAGGCGAGGGTTCCGGCCCAGCGGTCCTTCAGATTGACCTGGCCCTCGATGAGATTGGCGAAGGTGGGCGAGGTGGCGTCCTCGAAGTCGGCCATGAACACCTTCGCCCCGGAATTGAGGGCGTTGATGATCATCTTGCGGTCGGTGGGGCCGGTGATCTCCACCCGCCGGTCCATCAGGTCGGCCGGAATGGGCGCGACGGTCCAGTCGCCGTCGCGGATGGCCTGGGTCTCCTTCAGAAAATTCGGCCGCTCGCCGGCGTCGAAGCGCGTCTGGCGCTCGGCTCGCGCCGCCAGCAGCTCGCGCCGCCGCCGGTCGAACCGTCGATGCAGCCCGGCCAGGAACTCCAGCGCCTCGGGGGTCAGGATCTCGGCGGCGCGGCCATGGGCGGCGCCCAGCACTTCGACGGCGGGGCGTGTTACGGTTTCGGTCATGGCGGATTCCGATTTTCCCCAAGAACGTCAGATCTTCCCCCGTTCACGGGGGAAGTAC
>JALYTR010000349.1 GCA_030854165.1 Pseudomonadota bacterium
CCCAAGGAAACAGCTCGCCTGGGTCCTGCTTGCGGGCCGGGGCGACGTCGGAGTGGGCCAGGATGCGGGAATCGGGAACGGTCCAGCGGGATCGGATGTCGGCCAGCAGGTCGATCAGCATGCCGATTTGTTGGCCAGGATAAGGACGATAGCCGAATTCATGGCCCGGATTTACCAATTCGATCCCGATGGAGGCGCCGTTGATGTCCGTTGTCCCGCCCCAGGCGGCGACGCCGGCATGCCAGGCCCGGCGCGCCTCGTCGACCAGGGCGTAGAGACGACCGTCCTCCTCGATGAGGTAATGGGCCGAGACCCTCGACGCCGGATCGGTGAGGCGGGCCAGGGCGGCCTCGCCGGTTTTCATGCCGGTGTAGTGCAGGACGATCATGTCCGGCGGGGCGCTGCGCGCGTCGAAATTCGGTGACGGAGCGGGGATGCGGGTCATGGGGCGCGGCAGGGCGGCGGTGTCACGGGGCCGTCCATGTAAAGCCCGTTACCCCCCCTCGCCGAACGAGGCCGCCTCGTAGCGGGCCAGGTGATGGTCCACCGAGCCGAACTCGCCTTCGATCAGGGTGGCGCGCTTGAAATAGTGGCCGATGGCCATCTCGTCGGTCATGCCCATGCCGCCGTGCAGCTGGATGGCGCTCTGGCCGACGAAGCGGCAGGCGCGGCCGACCTGGACCTTGGCGGCGCTGACCGCCTTGGCCCGTTCGGGGGCCGGCAGGCCCAGCTTCACATGGGCCATGCAGGTCATGGAGACGGCCTGTTCGAGGTCGATGAACATATCGACCATGCGGTGCTGGAGGACCTGAAAGGCGGCGATGGGGGCGCCGAACTGGCGGCGCTCCCTGGTGTAGGCGAGGGTTCCCTCGTGGAGGCGGCGCAGCACGCCGCAGGCCTCGGCGCAGAGGGCGGCGATGGCTTCGTCCACCACCTGTTCGACCAGCGGCAGGGCGGCGCCCTCCGGGCCGATCAGGGCCTGCGCCGGCAGGGCGACGTTCTCGAAGAAGACCTCGGAGGCGCGACCGCCATCGACGGTGGGATAGTCGCGGGTGACCACGCCCTTGGCGGCCCTGTCGACCACTAAGACCGAGACGCCGCCCGCCTCGCGCCGGGCGCCGCCGGTGCGGGCGGTGACGATGAGATGGCTGGCGAAGGGCGCGCCGATCACCACCGCCTTGTGGCCGCTCAGCACATAGCCGGCCCCGTCCTTGCGGGCGGTGGTCTGGAGATCGGCGAGGTTGTAGCGGCCTTGCGGCTCGGCCTGGGCGAAGGCGAAGATGGCGTGGCCGGCGACGATCTGGCCGATCAGCTCGGCGGCGGCGCCCGAATTGTCTTGGGCGGCGGCGTGGGTGAGAAAGCCGCCGGCGATGACCACCGTGGCGAGGTAGGGCTCGATCACCAGGGCCTTGCCGAATTCCTCCATGACCACCATGACATCGACCGCGTCGCCGCCCAGGCCGCCGAGGGCTTCGGGAAAGGATGCGCCCAGGATGCCCAGGTCTTCGGCGAAGGCCCGCCAGACCTCCGGGCGCCAACCGGCGTTTGAGGCGATCGCCGCGCGGCGCGCTTCGAAGCCGTAGTGGTCGGCCAGCCAGGCGGCGAGGGACTCGCGCAGGAGGGTCTGTTCGGGCGTGAAGGAGAAATTCATTAGCGTCCTTAAGGCATCGGGTCAATTCTGAAGCGGCTTTGTCGCCGATGGACTCTTTTCACCACGAAGGCACAAAGATCACGAAGGTGCACGAAGAATAAAATATGCGCTTCGCGGAAGAAAAATAGACAAACTCAATATCAGAGTAGACTATTGTTCTTTGTGTCCTTCGTGTCTTCGTGGTTCCTCTTTTTTCTTACAATCCCAGTACCCGCTTGGCGATGATGTTGCGCTGGATCTCGTTGGAGCCGCCGAAGATGGAGGTCTTGCGGGTGTTGAAATAGGCGCCGGCCAGGCCGTGGGCATGGTCGGGGCCGATGGCGCGCGCGTTGTGGGGCAGGTCGCGCAGATAGGGAGCGCCATAGTCGCCGGCCGCCTCCAAGGCGAGTTCGGTGAGGCGCTGTTGGATCTCGGTGCCCTTGATCTTGAGGATGGAGGATTCGGGGCCCGGCCCCTTGCCGGACGCCTCGCCGGCCAGGGTGCGCAGCTCGGTGAACTCCAGGGCGGTCAGATCGATCTCCAGATCGGCCACCTTGCGGCGGAAGAAGGGATCGGCGAGCAGCGGGCCCCCGTCGTCGGCCCGCTCGCTTCGCGCCATTTCCCGCAGGCGCTCAAGGCCCCGCTTGGAGCGCGCCACGCCGGCGATGCCGGAGCGTTCGTGCAGCAGGAGGGCCTTGGCGCAGGTCCAGCCCTTGTTCTCCTCGCCGATGCGGTTTTCCACCGGGACCTTGACGTTGTCGAGGAAGACGTCGTTGACCTCGTGGCCGCCCTCCAGGGTGGTGATGCGGCGCACCTCGACGCCGGGACTCTTCATGTCGATGAGCAGGAAGCTGATCCCGGCCTGCGGTTTGACGGTGGCATCGGTGCGGACCAGGAAGAAGCCCCAGTCGGCGAACTGGGCGAGCGTGGTCCAGGTCTTCTGGCCGTTGACCAGATAGTATTCCTTTCCGTCATCGCCCGCGATGCGCTCGGCGCGGGTGGTCAGGGAGGCGAGGTCGGAGCCCGCGCCCGGCTCGCTGTAGCCCTGGCACCACCAGGTGAGGCCATCGCGGATGCCGGGCAGGAAGCGCTCCTTCTGCTCTTGCGTGCCGAAGGTGTAGATCACCGGGGCGACCATCAGGACGCCGAAGGGGAGGATCGGCAGGGTGTCGGCCCTGGCCTGCTCCTCGCTCCAGATGTATTTTTGGGTCGGCGTCCAGCCAGGCCCGCCCCACTCGAGAGGCCATGACGGCGCCGACCAGCCCTTGGCGGCGAGGATCCGGTGCCAGGCGAAATAGTCGTCCTTGGTGAGCGCCTCCTCGTCCCGCTGCTTTTCGCGGATCGAGGCGGGGTAGTTCTGAGCGATGAAGGCGCGGGCCTCGTCGCGGAAGGCGATGTCTTGGGGAGAGAAATCGAGATCCATGGGCGTCCATCCTTGGCGAGACGGCGACCATAGGATCGCGGCGCCGCCTTTGCCAAGCGGCCCCTTGCGTGGCGGGCGGGCCAACGCCCTGTTTCAACCACGAACTTCACGGACGTCACGAACAAAACGCGGGCCTTTGCGCGAAGCGCGATCGCTCCCACACCAAAATCGCGTGGAATGACCCCCATTTTTGAGACAGTGAAATAGCGCACACTCCATTTGGGATGGAGGCGTGGATGAAGGAACGGCGGCGATATTCGCGGGAGTTCAAGCTTGAGGCGTTGAGGCGCATGGAGACGG
>JALYTR010000350.1 GCA_030854165.1 Pseudomonadota bacterium
GATCTACATCCCATCCGTCATCAAGGCCGTCGCCGCGCGGCCGGCGTGCCATCACCCCCCGTGCATGGCGGCCTCGATCTGGCGGGTGATGTCGATCGGCGTGGCGCCGAAAGCAAGCGGGCGGCTGAAGTGGCCGGAGGGGTCCATCAGATAGACGATCGAGGTGTGGTCCATGCTGTAGTTCGGGCCGTCGCCGGCTTTCTTGTAGTAGACATGGTAGGCGCGGGCGACGGCGGCGATCTCGGCCGGCGTTCCGGTCAGGCCGATCGCGCCCTTGGGGAAGGCGGGGCTGGACAGATAGGTCTTCAATTGCTCCGGCGTATCACGCTCTGGGTCGATGGTGATGAACACCACCTGGAAGCGCTTGGCGTCGGGCCCCAGGCGATCGATGGCCTGGGCCAGGGTGGTCAAGGTGGTGGGGCAGACATCGGGACAAAAGGTGTAGCCAAAGTAGAGCGCCGTCCATTTGCCCTGCAGGATGTGCTGGTCGATGGGCGCGCCCCTCTGGTCGGTCAGCCGGAACGGGCCGCCGACATCCGACGGCGCCGACCTGGGGGCGGAATGACCGCACCCCGCGAGCAGCATGGCCACGCCCAGAAGGCCAGCCGCGAGGGGCCGGCGAGCGGCGCCCGTCGGAACCCGATTTGCAAACGAGGGCTCGCCTGGCGGCCCGTTCCGCGCGATCCTGGCGGTCATGACGGCGAACTGGGTCCCTGGATCTTCCATGGCGCGGCTGGGGCGGCCGGCGGACGCGCGCTCCGATACGCCCCCGCCCGGTCCCATGCAAGGCGTGGGCGTAGGGGCGGTCGCCATCCGCCGCCTGCGCAACCGCACCCTGATCCTGCTGCGCTGGCTGGCCATTGCCGGCCAGAGCGTTATGCTGCTGGCGGTCGCGGCCTATCTCAAGTTCCCGGTTCCTTTCCGAGCCTGTCTGGCGATCATCGCGGCCAGCGCCGCCTTCAACCTCGTCCTGACCTTGGCCGGGGCGGGGCGACGGGTGGCGCGTCCCCTGGAGGCCAGCGGGCAGCTCGCCTTCGATATCCTGCAGCTTTCCAGCCTCCTCTATTTCACCGGCGGGGTGGTCAACCCCTTCTGCCTCCTGCTCATCGCCCCGGTGACCGTGGGGGCGGCGACCCTGAGCCTGCGTCATGTCCTGGCCCTGGGGAGTCTGGCCACCGCCGCTGGCGTGGTCCTGGCCGCGACCTCCCTGCCGGTGCCCTGGGCGGTGGGCGTGAGCTTGCAGTTGCCCCTGGTCTATCGCGGCGGCTGTGTGCTGGCCCTGATCGTCGGCATCGCGGTCACCGGCGGCTACACCTTCTGGGCGGCCAGCGAAGCGGCGCGCATGGAGCTCGCCCTTCACGTTACCGAGACCGTCCTGGCCCGCGAGCAGCGCCTGTCGGCCGTGGGAGCCCTGGCGGCAGCGGCGGCCCACGAGCTTGGAACCCCCTTGGCGACCATCGCCGTGGTGGCCAAGGAACTGGCCCGCGAAGCGCCGGTCGGGCCGTTGCGGGAGGACGCCCTGCTGATGGTCGCCCAGGCGCAGCGCTGCCGCGACATTCTGCGTCGCCTGTCGCAGGCGCCTGAAACCGGCGACGCCCTGCATGAGCGCATGAGTCTTTCGCAATTCGTCCGCGAGGTCTCCGCGCCCCTGGCCGGGGCCGGCGCGGTGCGGATGCACGGCGCGGTCACCGGTCCGCCCGCCATGGCCGCCCCCGAGCTTTGGCGGCGCCCAGAGGTGCTGCACGCCATGGCCGCCTTCGTGGACAACGCTTTTGATTTCGCTCGCGCGGAAATCTGGGTCGCCGCCCGGTTCGACGCCAAGACCATAGCCGTGGAAGTGCGTGACGACGGGCCAGGCTTCACGCCAGATGTGAGGGCGAGGCTCGGCGAGCCTTACGTCACCAGCCGCCCTCGCGGCGATGGGTCGCGCACCGGCCACGTTGGCATGGGCCTGGGCATCTTCATCGCCAAGACGCTTCTGGAGCGCACCGGGGCCACCGTGGAGTTCCGCAATGGACCTCGCGGCGGCGCCGTCGTGACCGCGCGATGGCCACGCTGGCGCATGGAGGCGGCGCCTTCAAACGCGAGAAAGGCTTGAACTCTCGCGCCAGTCGGCGACATTATGGTTGCAACACCGATGAGGCGGGCGCGTGGCCGGCCGGAGTTGGCTGAAAATGAGCGATATCGACCCGGCCGTGGCCGCCCTGCGCGACAAGAGCCTGCTGTTGCTCGACGACGACTCCGTGTTGCGCAACCGGCTGGGGCGAGCGCTGGAATCGCGCGGCTTCGCTGTCACCCTGGTGGAGAGTGTGGCCCAGGCGAGCGAGGCGGTGGGCATCGCCGCGCCGGCCTTCGCGGTTCTCGACATGCGCCTGGAGGACGGATCGGGGCTGAAGGTGGTGGAGATCCTCCGCGCCGCGCGGCCGACCGCCTGCATCGTCATGCTGACCGGCTATGGCAACATCGCCACCGCCGTGGCCGCCGTGAAGGCCGGGGCGGTGGACTATCTGGCTAAGCCCGCCGACGCGGACGATGTGGTGAAAGCCCTGCTATCGGCCCGCTCCGGCGCCAAGCCGGCCCCGCCGGAAAACCCGATGAGCGCCGACCGAGTGCGCTGGGAACACATCCAGCGGGTGTTCGAACTGTGCGAGCGCAATGTCTCGGAGACCGCGCGGCGCCTCAGCATGCACCGCCGCACCCTCCAGCGCATCCTGGCCAAGCGGGCCCCGAAATAGACCCTCAAGGCGCTCCCATCGCCCGCATCGCGGCCAGCCGGCCGAAGGCGACGATCAGCGCCTTGCGCCGCGCGCCGCTGAGCGGGACAGCGGGCGCTTCGCGCAGCATCGCGCCGTCGAAGGCGTCGGCGACGATGAGGCCCGGTTCCTGGGGCAGGATGTCGCGCGGAAACTCCGGCGCCACGGCGAAGAAGAAGGCGTCGCAATAGGGCAGGTATTCGCTCCATTTTCGATCGGCGCGGAAGTCCTCGAGACTCGACTTCACCTCGACCACCGCGATCTGGCCGCGCGGCCCCAGGGCCATCAGGTCGGCCCGCCGGCCGTTGGGCAGGGCGACCTCCATGAGCGGCGCGTAACCCAGCGCGATCAGCAGCCGCGCCGCGCCGCGGGTGACCGCGCCAGTGGTCTCGGGCCTCGTGAAGGTGAGAACGACGGCTTCCACGCCTCCATCTTGTTCCGCTTTCGTTCGGCGTCAATGGATAGTTTGGGCGGGGAAGACCAAGCGGGCCGGGTTGTAGCCGAGCGCCGCCATGCGGGCGAGCGCCGTCGCCTTGAGAGGGGCTTCCATCGCTGGCCGCCGCGCGAGCAGCCAGATGTA
>JALYTR010000032.1 GCA_030854165.1 Pseudomonadota bacterium
GTGAAGAGGCACGGGGGAGGAGAGGACAGGCTGAACTGTCTCTTCTCCTCCCCTGCGCCTCTTCGCGGGGGAGGTGGCGCGCGATGGTCTCTTCCATCGCGTGACGGAGGGGGCGTCCGACCGTTGGCGAGCCCGGCCAAGCTTGCTTAGTTTCACGCCGACACCCCCACCGCCGACCCCTCCCCGCATGGGGGAGGGGCGACAAGGCCGCTCAATTCGCTCACCCCACTGCCGCGATCTGGTCGCACCCGCACTGGGCGGGCGCCTTGTCCGGGCGCCAGCGCAGGAAGGTGGTCCCGTGGCGAAAGCGGCCGCCCGAGACGTGGTCGAAGCGCACCTCGGCGACCAGTTCGGGTTTCAGCGGCGTCCATTGCGCCGAACGACCGGTGCTCCAGCGGCTGGGTCCGCCGGGCGCGTCGCCGGTGAAGCCCACGCCGCCGGCCAGCGCCTCCAGGCGCCGCGTCAGTTTTGGCCGCTCCTCATCGCTGATCGTCGAGGTGTAGCCGACGTGGTTCAGCTTCCCCTCGCCGTCATGGAGGCCGAGCAGCAGGGAGCCCACCAGGGGTGCCGCCGCCAGATAGCGAAAGCCGCCGACCACGCAGTCGGCGGTGCGCAGGCGCTTGACCTTGAGCATGGCCCGCTCGCCGGCCAGATAGGGGCCGTCCAGCCGCTTGCACACCACGCCGTCCAGATTGGCCTTCAGATGGTCGAGCCACTTCTGGGCGACGGAGCGGTCGTCCGTATACGGTGTAATCTCGACGCCGCCGCCGGCGGCGCGGCGACAGAATTTCTCCAGGGCAGCGCGGCGCCGGGTCAGGGGCGCCGCGATGAGGCTCGCGCCGCCGGCGTCCAGCAGGCAGTCGAACACCATGAACGCGGCCGGGCTCTCGGCGGCCAGCCGTCGCACCCGGCTTTGCGCCGGATGCAGGCGCATCTGCAGGGCTTCGAAGGAAAAGGCCCCGCCCACCGCGATGGTCAGTTCGCCATCGACGACGAAAGGGTCGCGCTTCAGCGCCGCCAGGGCGGCCGTCACCTCGGGAAAATAGCGCCCCAGGCTCTTGCCTGATTTCGCCCGCAGATCCACCTCGCCGCCCGA
Source organism: Pseudomonadota bacterium (assembly GCA_030854165.1). Lineage (GTDB taxonomy): Bacteria > Pseudomonadota > Alphaproteobacteria > Caulobacterales > Caulobacteraceae > Acaudatibacter. Next base: position 1,097 of record JALYTR010000032.1, read on the forward strand.
CCGGAAAGCCAGGCAGCGGAAACCGTCCCACTTGGGTTCGAACCGCCAGCCGCCGTCGGTGGGCAGGCTTTCCGCCGACCGCGCCTCCATCGGCGCGGTCCCGGGCTTGACGGCCAGCGCTTCCAGTCCGCCCGCCCGCGGCGCCATCGACGCTGCGCCCGTTCTGCTCACCCCGACGCCCCCTCCGTCACGGCGCGAGAAAGAGCGCCGCGCCACCTCCCCCGCTTCGCGAGGGAGGAAAGAAGGGAAGCTTGCCATCCTTCACTCCTCCCCTGCGCCGCTTCGCGGGGGAGGTGGCGCGCGATGGGCCTCTTCCATCGCGTGACGGAGGGGGCGTCGGGCGGCCCAACGTTTTGCCCCCCGCCCTACTTCAGCGCGCCGTCGATCTTGTTGGCCATGTCCAGATGAGCCTGGATGGTCGGCGCCGTCTTGGCCGCGAAGGCCTTGAGCGCATCGTTGTCGCCGTGATCGGCGAAGCCCTTGAACAGGGTCAGGGCCTCGTTATGGGCGGCCACCTGCTGGTCCATATAGGTCTTGTCAAAGTCGGCGGGAGCGGCGGCGGTGAGGTTGCCCACCATGCCGTCGCGCCGCTTGTCCATGGCCGCGGGCGGGGTGGCCGAGGCGCCGCCGCTGGCCAGGATTGTCTTCAGCGCCGCGGTTGAGGCGGTGTGATCGTGGATCATCCTGGCGGCGAAGGCTTTGACGGCCGGATTGGTCGATTTGCCAGCGGCGATCTTGGCGGCGGCGATCTCATACATGTCGCTTGTCGCCGCGCCGGTGACAAAGCCGGTCGTGGTTGTGGCGCCGAGCGTGGCGGCCGCCGCGCCCACCGCGCCGGCGGTGGCGTCCTGAGCCCCGGCCGCCACCGGATTGCTGGTCACGGCGGCGGTGTTGGCGGTATCGGCCGCGGCGTTGGGCTTGTGGCAGCCGGCCATGGCCAGGGCCACGGCCATGGCGGCGGTGAAAATCAACGATTGGGTGCGCATCGCGCGGCCTCCTTGTGAACCTGATCACGAAACCGTGGGCGCGGCGCTTTGGTTCCCCCGCGCCGGCGCGCCCGGATCGAAAACCGGCCTGGAGCGTTGCCTTGGCCAGCAAGGGGTTTGGGAGGCTTCATGAGCGGGACCGCCGAGACAGACCCGGGGATCGATCCCGGCCGCGACCGGCCAGATGACGTCAAGCAGCCCGAGAAGCCCCCGCTTCTGTCGATCCTGGGGCCCGGCCTGATCACCGGCGCGGCCGACGACGATCCCAGCGGCATCGCCACCTATTCTCAAGCCGGCGCCCAGTTCGGTTATGACCTCGGCTGGACGCTCCTGTTCAGCTGGCCCCTGATGTGCGCCATCCAGGAGATCAGCGCCCGCATCGGCCGGGTGACCGGCCGGGGTATCGCGGGCAACTTGAAGGCCCACTATCCGGCCGCCATCGTCTATGGCCTGGTCGCCCTGCTGGTCGTCGCCAACACCATCAACCTGGGCGCCGACATGGGGGCCATGGGCGCGGCCCTGAACCTGGTCGTCGGCGGCCCGACGCTTCTCTATGTGGCCCTGTTCGGCGCCGCCTCGATCCTGCTGGAGGTGTTCGTCCGCTACGCCCGCTACGTCTCGGTGCTCAAGTGGCTGACCCTTTCCCTCTTCGCCTATGTCGGGGTGGCCATCGTGGTCCACATGCCCTGGGCCAAGGTCGCCTTTCACCTGGTCGTGCCGCACATCTCCCTGGCGCCCGGTTACCTCACCGTGGTGGTCGCCATCCTGGGCACCACCATCAGCCCCTACCTCTTCTTCTGGCAGGCCGAGGAGGAGGTCGAGGAGGTCAAGGAGCGCGACGACGCCCGTCTGCTCGAGCGCGACGCGGGCGCGGCGCCGGCCGAATTCCACCGCATCCGCTGGGACACCTACGTCGGCATGGGCTTTTCGGCGGTCATCGCCATGTTCATCCTGTGGACCACGGCGGCGACCCTGAACGCCCACGGGATCACCAACATCCAGACCTCGTCGGACGCGGCCAAGGCCCTGGGACCGATCGCCGGCCAGTTCGCCAAGGTGATCTTCGCCCTCGGCATCGTTGGAACCGGCCTCCTGGCCCTGCCCGTGCTGGCCGGCTCGGCCGCCTTCGCCATGGGCGAGGCCTTCGGCTGGCACGTGGGCCTGGCGCGAAAGCTCAACCGCGCCAAGGCCTTCTACGGCGCGCTCGTCGCGGCCATGGTCATCGGCGGGGCCCTCAACTTTTTCCACTTCATCGACCCGATCAAGGCGCTGTTCTGGAGCGCGGTGATCAATGGCGTCGCTTCGGTGCCGATCATGGCCATGATCATGCATCTGGCCAGCCACAAGGCGGCCATGGGTCAGTTCAAGATCCATCTCGGCCTCAAAGCCGTCGGCTGGCTCGCCACCGCCGTCATGGCCGCCGCCGCCGTCGGCATGTTCGCGACGATGGGGGCGTGAGGAGCGGGGCTCGACATGTCAGTGAGGGATTTCGTTGGATATGCGGCGGCCCGAGTGGATAGACTCCAACCCTTGGCGCCCACCTAGGAATTTCCGCAAGACTCGTAAGCCGTCCTCACATTCTGCCAGTTAGCGGACGTTGCGAAGGTCGCAGGTGGGTGGACAGCGGTCATCCGGCGGCCGCGCGGTCGCAGCTATTAGAGAGCACGGCCGCGACCCGAACCCTCACCAGTTAACTTGCCAACACCCTCTGACCCTGTTACGACTAGCCATTGCCTCGCAATGGAGGTAACATTACTCTCGGGTATTGGAATCCAGAACGGGAGCTCGGACATCTATGCAGGATGGCTCTTCCAACGTTGTGGATATTACCCGCGCGTTGCGTGATCAGTTGGCGCTTATCTCAGTATTGGTCCTCTTTGCCGGTATAAGATTCATCGAAGCCTACTATTGGCAATTCGGCATCGCGCTGTCCACAATCGACTTCTCGGTTCAATATCTCATATATCGCGGTCTTCTTGCTGTATTCGAGAGTCCTTGGATAGGCGTGGCCTACTTGGGATGTGTAGTTTGGTTGGCATTCGCGGGATCTATATGTCTCAAGGGAAAAATCGTTTGGCTCTCCGGCACCAATATTATCCTATATAGTCGTGGCGTCAGTTGGAATCATTACCTATTTCTCAGCTTATCAAGTTGGCATAGAGCAAGCTACTTCTGACGCATTCTACAAAACAACGAGACTGCCACAAATATTGTTCATGGTCAATGAGCGCGGAACCGCACTCCCGTATGTTGGGCACAGAGTACTCAGGGATTCTGCAGGCCAGCTAATGTTATTTAAGCCGGTCGGTATAAAGGGTGAACTTCCATACCTTATCGTTATTAGAAGGGAGGACGTCAATGAAATGGAACTATCGCACTAGTGTATTCATGCTGGCATGGGGAGTCGTTATTCCGTCAATAAGCCATTCGGCCACATTGTACATGAGAGATGGCGAGATATTCGGAAAAATTTTATCACAAACACCTCAGAACTATAGTGTTAAGGTCAATTGCCATGGCACCCCCGTGAACGTGCCGAAATCGAGCGTTATCCGTGTGGACTATAGCACCCCATGTTCTACGCCTTCGCCGCCGAAAGCTGGGAGCCCTCCGCATTGAGATTACAGGCGCGAACCATGTTTGATGATCAACATGCTGACACCCCTGGAACGGTTACCGGTTAATCGGCGTGAAGACTCCGCGATCGGTGAAACTGGCCGGTTGGGGCGGAAGGTCCGCTATGGGTCCCACTCCCGCCTTTGACACATCGCCGAGGAGCGGACGTTCACGTCGCCGATTGGCTCCGAGGGCAACCGGGCGCCAAGCGTCAGAATTTATCCATTAGAGCGGTTTTCGATCAGGTCGCACCGCAAGCCCCCTCCACCCCTCGGGGTCTCCCTCCCCCAAGGGGGAGGAGATTGGAACCTCTCTTCCCCCTCTGGGGGAGTACCCCCGAAGCGGGGGAAGGGCCTTCCAGGCGCGATTCGACCAGAACGGAAATTGCTCTAGGTCGCCCCAGACGCCGCGGCGTCGAAGGGGTCGGCGAAGTCCACGCTCAGCGCCTCGAAATGCCGGCCGTTCCGCGTCAGCAGGACCAGGCCATGAGCCATGGCCGTGGCGGCGATGGCGATGTCAGGGAAACCGGGATGCCGGCCGGCCGCGAGCGCCCGGTCGGACAAGGCCCCGACCAGCCGCCCCACCCTGGCGTCGAAGGCGAGAACGCGATCGGCCGAATGGGCCAACAGCGCGTCGAGCCAGTCGGTCAGGCGCCCGGCGCGGTCCCTCCCGCCGGCGCGGCGCAATTTGCAGATGCCCTGTTCGATCTCGGCCACGGTGATGGCCGACAGGTTGAGCGCATCGGCTTGGACGCGGAGCCAATCGGTCAGCGCGGCGCCGGACGCGGGCCTGTCCGGCGCCAGCAGGGACAGGACGGAGGTGTCGAGAAGATAGCCGGAACTCAAAGGTCGATTTCGCGCGGCGCCGCGCGGTCACGCTCGCGTTCGAGGCCGCCTGGAAACGACAGCAGCAGATCGACAAACGATGGCCGGCCGGCGGGATAGAGACGACGCGCGTCATCCACCGGAACGACAACGGCGGCGGGGTGTCCATGGCGGGTAATGGTGGTCGGCTGACCGCGTTCGGCCGCCTCGATGAGCGCCGAAAACTTCGCCTTGGCGTCGCGAACCTGGATGGACCTCACGGCCAACTCCCATTGTGACTACATGGGATCATACCAACCATCGGCCGGCTGTTCAAGGCGCTTGAGCACGCGCGATTGGGCGAACGGACTCTAGACGAACGGCCTTGGCCGAAGGTCAATAAATTAGCCACGAACTTCACGAACTCCACGAACCCGCGATTTTGTGAGAGGAGCGCCCGCGCTTCGCGCAAGAACGTTGCTTTGTTCGTGTGGTTCGTGAAGTTCGTGGTTGCATAAGGGCGTTCCGTCAATTGCCCGGGAACAGCCGGCCGCGCCGCCCGTTGTCCCAACGCATGAAACCTTCGACGATCCCCTCGACGATCCCCTCGACGATCCCCTCGACGATCCCCTCGACGATCCCCTCGACGATCCCCTCGACGATTATCGTCATCGGCGCGTCGGCGGGCGGCGTCGATGCCCTGGCGGGCCTGACCGCCGAACTGCCGGCCGATTTTCCGGCCGCGATTTTTATTGTCCTGCATATCGGCGCCCACAAGAGCCAGCTTCCCTGGCTCCTGAACCAGCGCGGCGCCATGCCCGCCGCCCATCCCGCCGACGGCGACGCCATCGAGGCGGGGCGAATCTACATCGCGCCGCCCGACCACCACATGGCCCTGGAGGCCGGGCGCGTGCGCCTCACCAAGGGGCCGCGCGAGAACCTGGCCCGCCCGGCCATCGACCCGCTGTTTCGCAGCGCCGCCGAGGACTATGGCGCCGATGTGATCGGGGTCATCCTGACCGGCGGCCTGAACGACGGGACGGCGGGACTCTATGAGGTCAAGGAACGCGGCGGCCTCGCCATCGTGCAGGATCCGGCCGGCGCGGAGAACCCCAGCATGCCGCAAAGCGCCCTGGCTCACGTCGCGGTCGATCATTGTCTGCCCCTTCTCGCCATCGCGCCCCTGCTGGTGCGGCTGGTCAAGGCGCGGGCCAAGGTCGTTGGCAAAGCCTCTCAACCCTCAACGAAGATACAGGTCCCGGAGATGACCGCTGAATTCACCTTGAACCGCCCCGTAGCGGTCACCTGCCCCGATTGCGGCGGCGCGCTTCGTCGCAAGGAACTGGGCACGCTGACCCAGTTCGAATGCCACATCGGCCACCGCTACACCGCCGAGGTGATGCTGGCGGCGCAGTTCCTGGCCATGGAGCGGTTCATCGAAGCGGCCATGCGCTCGATGAGCGAGAGGGCCGAGCTGTGCCGTGAAATGGCCGAAAAGCCCGGCGATCGCGGCGTGAAGGAGCCCTGGCTGGCGGCCATGCACGAAGCGAAGGACCAGACGGCCCCCCTGCGCGCCCTGCTTGAGCGCGAATGGCTTCACCCCAAGGCCGCGAGCCTGGAGACGGCGCCGGCTTTGTAGAGCGAGGCCGGACGCCCCCTCCGTCACGCGGCGAAGAGGCGCCGCGCGCCACCTCCCCCGTAAGAGGACAGGGGAGGAGTGAAGAATAGCTAGCTTTCGTCTTCTCCTCCCTCGCGAAGCGGGGGAGGTGGCGCGGCGCTCTTTCTCGCGCCGTGACGGAGGGGGCGTCGGGCCACCTCGCCGCCCGAGCGTCTTGCCGCCTTCCGCCACCGCCGGTATGAACTCATCGTAGATGGACGACGCCGTCTCCAGATCCGGGCCCGTCTCGACCGAACCTCGCCCCCTCCAGGCGCCCGGCGAAATCCTCGGGGTCACCCAGTTCATCGAGACGCCGGAGGCCGACACCCTGGCCGACGCGCCGCCGGATTCCCCGGCCCAGGCCGCCGAGGGCTTTTCCTCCCTGGTCCCGGCCATCATCGGCGGGGCGCTGATGATGCAGACGCTCAGCGCCACGGTGATCGCCAACGCCCTGCCGACCATGGCCCGCTCGCTGGGTGAGGACCCCATCCGCCTGAACACCGCCATCACCGTCTATCTGCTGGCCGCGGCGGTCTTCCTGCCGATCAGCGCCTGGGCGGCCGACCGGTTCGGGGCCAAGAAGATCTTCCTTTTCGCCATCGTCGCCTACGCCGCCTCCTGCGCCGCCTGCGGTTTTTCCCAGAACCTCACCGAGCTTCTGGCGGCCCGCGCCTGCGAGGGGGCGGCCGGGGCGATGATGGGGCCGGTCGGCCGCCTCGTCCTGCTGCGCTCGACCGCCAAGCACAATCTGGTCCGGGCCATGTCGGTCCTGACCATGCCGGCCCTTGTGGGGCCGGTGATCGGCCCGCCCATCGGCGGCTTCATCGTCACCTACGGCTCCTGGCGGTGGATCTTCTTTCTGAACCTGCCCATCGCCCTGGCCGGGGTGATCCTCGTCTGGCGGTTCATCAAGGACGTGCGCGAGGAGGCGACCGGACCCCTCGACTGGACCGGCCTGGCGCTCACCGGCCTTGGCATGGCCGGGGTAGTGTATGGATTCGACAATCTGGGCCGCACCGCCCTGCCGGCCTGGGCCGTCGCGGCCATGATGATCGGCGGCGGCGCGTGCCTCATCCTCTACGCGCGCCACGCGCGGCGCACCGACCACGCCATCCTCGACCTCGACCTTCTTAGGATTCGGAGTTTCACCGCCTCGGTGGTCGGCGGCGCGTTCATGCGCATGGGGATGGGCGCGACGCCGTTCATGCTCGCCCTGCTGCTGCAGATCGCCTTCGGCCTTTCGGCCCTGCAGGCCGGCCTGATGACCTTCGCCAGCGCCGCCGCCGCCCTGGTGATGAAGACCTGCGCCCCGCCGATCCTCGAGCGGTTCGGGTTCAAGGCGACCCTCACCGTCAACGCGGTCATCGTGGCGGCCATGTTCATGGCCTACGCCCTGTTTCGCCCGGCCACCCCCCACTGGGTGATCTACGCCGTCCTCTTGGGCGGCGGCTTCTTCCGCTCCCTGCAGTTCACCAGCCTCAACGGCCTGGCCTACGCCGACATCGACCACGCCCAGATGAGCCGCGCCTCCACCCTCTCGACCATGGGCCAGCAGCTTTCGCAGAGCATCGGCATCGGCATGGCGGCCATGCTGCTGCATTTCTTCCGCGCCCGCGCCCACGCCGCCCACCTCACCGCCGCCACCATCGCCCCGGCCTTCATCGTCATCGGCTTCGTCTCCCTGATCTCGCTGGCCTTCTTCCTCCCGCTGCCCGCCAATGCCGGCGCCGACCTCCACCGCGTCCCGGTTGGTAGGCGCTCGCGGCGGTAATTACACATCCGCCGCCGCTGGATCGGCCCACCCGGCGGCGCGGCGCCAGAGGGCGGCGGCATCGGCGACGGCTGCCAGGGTCAGGGCGCGCCGGGCGCAGAGCTCGGCCCAGCGGCGGACGCCGGCCCCTTCGGCCAGGCACGCTTCGATGGCGTAGAAATCCCTCAGCCCCCCGCTCGCGGTCAGTGCGACCGGCCCGTGATCGGCGATCACAGTCCCGCCGATATGAGCGAAGGGCGCGCCGGTCATGCTGGCGAGGCCACAAGCCCGATGGCCGCCGCCAGCACCCGCCAGGCGTCCGGCGTCAGCGCCTCGTCGAACACGCTTTCCAGCACCAGGGCGGCGGCGCGGCCCGGATCGAAGGGCGCGCGGCGGCCGACTTCGAGGCGATCCAACCGCTCGCCCCAGTCGGCGAGGTTCGCGGCCAGGGCGGCGGCCAGTCTGGCCAGGCAGGCAGTGTCTCCAGACGCCGCGAACGCCGCTGCGTGGGCGTCGAAGGCGCGCAGCAGAACGCCGCGCGGATCGGTCGGGGGCATAACGGCGCTCCGGATGCAGGAGTCCGAGAGATTACATATTGCAATTATCTAAGTCAAGAAGGAATATGCAAAACGCAAATATGAAAACTGGCGGCGCGTGGCGAACTTGAGAATCGCCGCGCCCGGCTCCACAACGCGCGCCGTGGAGGCGGCGCATTCAACGGAAGAGGCGGAGCGGCCCGGGCCGCGGGCCCTGTTCGCCGCCTTCCTCGCCATCGGCCTGGCGGGTTTCGGCGGTGTGCTGCCCTTCGCCCGCCGCGGCCTGGTGGACTCCCGCCGCTGGCTGACGGCCGAGGAGTTCACCGAGACCCTGGCCCTCTGCCAGTCCCTGCCGGGCCCAACATCGTCAACCTCTCGGTGGTGGTCGGCTCCCGGTTCGCCGGCGCGCGCGGCGCCCTGGCTGCCCTGGCCGGGCTCACCGGCGCTCCGGTCGCCATCGTTCTGGTACTGGGCGCGCTTTATGGCCGCTTCGGCGCCGTGGGCAGGATTCCAGGGGCCATGGCCGGCCTCGCCGCCGCGGCGGCCGGCCTGGTGGCGGCGACCGCGATCCGCATGGCCGCGCCCATGATCGCGGCGCGCCCGCTCTTCGCCGGCGCCTTCATGGCCGCCGCCTTCGCCGGGGTCGGCCTCCTCGCCCTGCCCCTGCCGTGGGTGCTCTTCGTCCTTGGCCCCGTCGCCGTCGCCCTGGCCTGGAAGCGGGCGCCATGAAGCCCGTCTCCGACACCCTGGTGACCCTCGCCGTGCAGTTCGCCATCCTCTCGCTGCTGGCCTTCGGCGGCGCCAACGCGGTCATCCCGGAGATCCACCGCCAGTCGGTGGCCGTTCACCACTGAATGAGCGATGCGGACTTCGCCGCCCTTTTCGCCCTGGCCCAGGCGGCGCCGGGTCCCAACTTCATGATCTCAACCCTGGTCGGCTGGAAGGCGGCTGGGCTGCCGGGCGCGCTCATCGCCACGCTCGCCCTGGCCGGACCCTCCTGCCTGCTGGCCTTCTTCGCCGTGAAGGTGTGGGACCGCCATCGCGCCGCCCCCTGGCGCGCCGCCCTCCTGGCCGGCCTCGCCCCGGTGACCGTCGGCCTGATCGGAGCCAGCGCCTGGCTGCTCGCGAGAGCCGCCGACCGCGACTGGCGACTGGCCGCCGTCACCGCCGCCACCGCCCTCGTGGCCCTGGCCACCCGCGCCAACACCCTATGGTGCCTGGCCGCGGCGGCGGCGCTGGGGTGGGCGGGGGTCTTTTCGTAGTTGATGCTGTCTTCCTCCCCCCATGGTTGACGGATTCACACGCATTAAGCCCTCGCCCCCATTCTTATGGGGGAGAAGGTTGGGTGAGGGGGTCGCGCCGCCGTTTCAGCCTCTCGGGAGGAGAGTGGTCGCGCGGAGAAACCCCTCACCCAACGTTGGCGTCCCCGCAAGCGGGGCGAGGGCTAAGAATGCAAAGTGTGAATCCGCTAGCCAGAAGGGGAGGAATCGCGCCGCCCCTACCCCCGCTCCGTCTTCGTCCGGAACGCCTTGAGCACGTCGCGCGCCTGGTCGCGGCGGTCCTCGGGGATCTCGGCCCAGATATCGAGGATGTCGGTGGAGACATCGTTGGGGTCGATTTCCAGCAGGTGGCCCGGCCGGGTGCCGAGCACCGGAGCGATGCGCCGCAGCCACTTGTCCGACAGCCGCCGCTCGCCCGCCTCCAAGAGGGAGATCACCGCGCCGCTCGTGCCGATCGCCTCGGCGAGCTTGGCCTGGGTCATCCGGCGGTATTCCCGCCAAGCCTTCAGATAGTTGGGCTCTGGATCCTTGGGCATACTGCAGTATGCAAAGTGATTTGGCAAAAATCTTCAGGCAAAATGCAAAATTCTCGCTTGCGTCGTAAATTGCAATATGCAATCTGTGCGGCATGCCATACCAAGCCATACGTCTCCCGACCTTCCCGCTCCGCCTCTTGCCGCCCGCCCCGCCGGCATCGATCGCCCGCGCGCCCCGGCCGTGGCTCACCCGCGCCGCCGGCGAGTGCGCCTTTCCGGTCGATGGGGAGGGATGGACCACCCGCGCCTGCTGCAACCCCTGCGTCCCAGGGCGTCCTCGCCGCGCCTACTGCGCGGCTCACCTCGCCCTTGTCCGGCCCCGCTGACCGCCATGG
>JALYTR010000033.1 GCA_030854165.1 Pseudomonadota bacterium
TCTTTAACCATACCACCCCCAACGGGAATTCGCCCCGAGGGAACACAAGAAAGAAACGAAGACAATGTTCGATATTCGACGCAAATCCCTCGACTGGGCCGGCCGCAAACTGACCTTGGAGACCGGCCGCGTGGCCCGTCAGGCCGACGGCGCGGTGCTGGCCACCTATGGCGAAACCACCGTGCTGGCCGCCGTGGTGTTCGACAAGAGCCCCAAGCCCGGCCTCGATTTCTTCCCCCTCACCGTCAACTATCAGGAAAAGACGTTCGCCGCCGGCAAGATTCCGGGCGGCTTTTTCAAACGTGAAGGCCGTCCTTCCGAGAAGGAGACCCTGGTCTCCCGCCTCATCGACCGCCCGATCCGGCCGCTCTTCGTCAAGGGTTTCAAGCACGAGACCCAGGTCATCATCACCGTGCTGTCGCACGATCTGGAAAACGATCCCGACATTGTCGCCCTGGTCGCGGCCTCGGCGGCGCTCACCTTGTCCGGCGTGCCGTTCATGGGCCCCATCGGCGCGGCGCGGGTGGGTTTCATCGACGGCGCCTATGTCCTCAACCCCACCCTCGAGCAGATCAAGGACAAGGCCAATCGCCTGGACCTGGTGGTCGCCGGCACCGACGACGCGGTGATGATGGTGGAATCCGAAATCCAGGAGCTCAATGAAGACGAGGTCCTGGGCGGCGTCATGTTCGCCCATCGCGGCTTTCAGCCGGTCATTCAGGCGATCATCGAACTGGCCGAGCATTCGGCCAAGGAACCGTTCAATTTCACGGCGGAGGACCAAAGCGGCGTCCAGAAGGAAGTGTCCAAACTGGTCGGCGACGACCTCAAGGCCGCCTACGCCATCACTGCCAAGGGGGCCCGCCACGACGCGGTCATGGCCGCCAAGGCCAAGGCGCTTACAACTCTGGGACGGTCGGACGAAAACCCGGCCGGCCTCGATCCGGCCAAGCTCGGCGGCGTCTTCAAGCAGTGCGAGGCGGAAATCGTACGCCGCGCCATTTTGGAAACCGGCAAGCGCATCGACGGCCGGACTGTAGACACCGTGCGGCCCATAGTCTCGGAAGTCTCGGTCCTGCCGCGCGCCCACGGCTCGGCCCTCTTTACCCGCGGCGAGACCCAGGCCCTGGTGGTCGCCACACTCGGCACCGGCGACGACGAACAGTTCATCGACGCCTTGGAAGGCACCTACAAGGAGGCCTTCCTGCTGCACTACAACTTCCCGCCCTATTCGGTGGGCGAGACGGGCCGGATGAACGCGCCGGGGCGCCGCGAAATCGGCCACGGCAAGCTCGCCTGGCGGGCCATCCGGCCGATGCTGCCGTCCAAGGAGGACTTCCCCTACACCGTGCGCCTGGTCTCGGAAATCACCGAGTCCAACGGGTCCTCGTCCATGGCCTCCGTCTGCGGCGGTTCATTGGCGCTGATGGACGCCGGTGTCCCCTTGAAGAAGCCGGTCAGCGGCATCGCCATGGGCCTGATCCTGGAAAAGGACGGCTTCGCGGTGCTTTCCGACATCCTCGGCGACGAGGATCATCTGGGCGACATGGACTTCAAGGTCGCCGGCACCGCCGACGGCATCACTTCGCTGCAGATGGACATCAAGATTCCCGGCATCACCGAAGCGATCATGAAACAGGCGCTTAAGCAAGCCAAGGATGGCCGCCTGCACATTCTGGGTGAAATGGCCAAGGCCATCGACGGCGCCCGCGCCGACGTCGGCGAATACGCCCCCAAGATCGAGACCATCACCATCCCCACCGACAAGATCCGTGAAGTGATCGGCACCGGCGGCAAGGTGATCCGCGAGATCGTGGCGACCACCGGCGCGAAGGTCGATGTCAACGACGAGGGGACGGTGAAGGTGTCGGCCAGCGACGGGGCCAAGATCAAGGCCGCCATCGACTGGATCAAGTCGATCACCTCCGAGCCGGAAGTGGGCCAGATCTACGACGGCAAGGTGGTCAAGATCGTCGATTTCGGGGCCTTCGTGAACTTCTTCGGGGCCAAGGACGGCCTGGTTCACGTCAGCCAGATTGCCAGCGAGCGGGTCAACAAGGTCTCCGACGTGCTCACCGAGGGCCAGATCGTCAAGGTGAAGCTTCTGGGCTTCGACGACCGGGGCAAGACGAGGCTTTCCATGAAGATCGTCGATCAGGTCACCGGCGAGGATTTGACCAAAAAGGAGCCGGCCCAGGCCGACGCCTAAGGCCGACGCCGGCGTCGAATGGCCGCGCCCGTCGGGCCATGGAATAGGGTTTGAAATCGGCGACTTGGGTGTATGATCCCCACTGGGAGACTGGCCCAGAAAAACCATGGCCCCAGGCGTGTTCACCCGTCGGCAGTTCGCGAGCCTCATCGGCGCGGGAACGCTATGTTCGAGCCGCGCCCTGGCGGCGATCGTGGAGGTCAAGACCGGCTCGCGCCTGACCCCGCTGGCCGATCAGACCTATGTGCCCCCGATCAGTCTGTCCACCGTGGCCGATCTCTACCGGCGCATGACCGCGCCCGTGCGGATCAACGGGGCCGGCCCCTTCGCGTTCGTCGTCGATACCGGCGCCAATCAGTCGGTCCTCTCCGAGGAGCTCGCCGCCCAGTTGGGTCTGCGGACGGGGCCCCTTGAGCCGCTCAACGGCGTAGCCGGTGTCGAGAACGCGGCCACCGCCAAGGCGAATCTGGAGGTCGGCGGGCGCGCCCAAGCCGATGTGGTGTTCTCCCTGCTGCCGGCCAAGGCCATCGGCGGAGTCGGCATGCTGGGGCTCGATCGCCTGGAGGGACAGGAGTTGACCCTCGATTTTCAGGGCGAGACCCTGGCCATCCGCCCCCCCCGCCGCCTGTGGCGCGATCCCGGCGACATCGCGGTCAAGGCTCACCTTCGCGATGGCCAACTGACCCTGGTGGACGCCGATCTGGCGGGAATTCCCCTGGTCGCGTTCCTCGATTCCGGGGCGCAGAACACCATCGGCAACATGGCTCTGCGCCAGCTTGCGGTCACCCGCAATCCGACCTGTATCTGGACCAATACGCCCATTGTCAGCGCCACCGGCCAGACGATCGGCGCCCAGATGGCCGATCTTCCCCAGCTTCGCGTGGGTGGCATGCGGCTGCCCAACTGGCCGGTGGCCTTCGCCGACCTGCACACCTTCCAGATGTGGGACCTGACCCGCAAGCCGGCCATTCTGCTGGGTGTCGATGTGCTGAGCCGTTTCCAGTCGGTGTGCCTGGATTTCGCGCGCGACGAGGTTCGCTTCCGCTTGCCGCCTCGGTCCTGGTAGCGGCTTTTCGGTCGCCGCCCAGGTCGGCCCGTTCTCACCTTGACGGAGAGCCCTCCCTGTCGCCAAGCTGACCCGTCGGCGGGGAGAACGGTGATGGGTTGGCCGGCGCGGCTCAAACGCGAATGGCGCTACCTCTCCGGCCTGGGCCGGACCCTGGCGCGGGTGGGCTCGATAAGGCCGACTTCGAAACATCTGATCTGCGACGATCTCGAGGCGGCGGTGGATCTCTGGCGCGCGCGGGCCGCCCTTTGTTTCGAAGGCGCTACGTTGACCTATGGCGAGATGGACGCCCTGGCCAACCGCTGCGCGCATTGGGCGCTCGGGGAGGGTCTTGGCCAGGGCGACAGCGTCGCCGTTCTCCTGCCCAACCGACTGGAATATCTGCCCCTGTGGTATGGATTCACCAAGGCTGGCGTCGCCGCCGCACTGATCAACAGCCTTCTTACCGGCGCCGCCCTGGCCCATTGCCTGAACATCGCCGGCGCCGGCCACTGCATCGTCGATGCCCAGACCCAAGGCGCTCTCGAAAGCGCGCGCGTCCTCCTCGATCGGCCGATTGAGGCCTGGAGCCTGTCCGATCCTCACGGCGGCCAAGCAAGTTTCACCAAGGCCCTGGAACGGCTGAGCGGTGAGCGCCCCGCCCGCGCCGGACGCGCCGGCCTGACCGCCGCGGATACCGCTCTCTACATCTACACCAGCGGGACGACGGGCCTGCCCAAGGCGGCGCGCATTACCCACATGCGCGCCCAACTCTTCATGCGCGGTTTCGCCGGCGCGACCGGCGCGAGGCCCACCGACCGACTCTATCTCGCCCTTCCCCTCTATCATTCGACCGGCGGCTTGTGCGCCATGGGCGCCGCGCTGCTGAACGGCGCATCGGTGACGCTGAAATCGGAATTTTCGGCCAGCCGTTTCTGGGGCGACATGGTGGCCGAAGGCGCGACCCTGTTTGTCTATATCGGCGAGCTGTGCCGCTACCTTGCCGCCCAGCCGCCGCATCCGCTGGAGCGTGCCCACCGATTGCGCCTGGCGTTCGGCAATGGCCTGAGCCCGGACGTGTGGCTGACCTTCGAGACGCGTTTCGGCGTGTCACGAATTCTGGAATTCTACGGGTCCACCGAGGGCAATGTGTCGATGTTCAACTTCGATGGCACGCTCGGCGCCATCGGCCGCGCCCCGAACTACCTGGGCGACCTCTTCAATGCCGCTCTGGCGCGCTTCGATGTGGAAGTGGGGGCGCCGGTGCGCGGAGCGGACGGTCTCTGTGTCAAAGCGGCGCCGGGCGAAGTGGGCGAGTGCCTGGGGCGCATCGGCGATGGCGCGCGGACCGCCTATTCCGGCTACGTCGATAGGGAGGCCAGCGAGGGCAAGGTTCTGCACGACGTGTTCAGGCGCGGCGACCGCTGGTTTCGCACTGGCGATCTGATGACCCGAGACAAGGATGGCTGCTTCTATTTTGTGGATCGGGTCGGCGACACGTTTCGCTGGAAGGGTGAGAACGTCTCGACAACGGAGGTCGCCCAGCGTCTGGCGGTCGCGCCGGGCGTCGCCGACGCCACGGTCTATGGCGTGAAGGTCGGGCGGCTGGACGGTCGCGCCGGCATGGCCGCCCTGGTGGCCGAACCGGATTTCGATCTCGCCGCCTTCGGCCGCTACGCCTCCGCCGCCCTGCCCCCCTATGCCCAGCCCCTGTTCCTGCGTCTGGTGGCCACTCTTGAGACGACCGGCACCTTCAAGCATCGCAAGATGGATCTCGTGGCCGACGGCTTCGATCCGGGAAAGATCGGAGCGGGGCTCTATTTCCGAGATAGAATCCTAGGCTTCGTGCCGCTCACCCAGACGCTTTACGAGAAGATCGTCAGCGGCGAGGAGAGGCTTTGAATTTCTCGACGCCGCCCGCCAGCGTATTTCCTTGCGGGGGAAGGCGCAGGCGGGCAAGGGGAGGATCGCTTGGGGGGTAGGGGGGCCGGTTCATGGCTTTCAGCGCCGACGTTCTGACCGATCTGCCGCCCGAAGACCTGCCGGAAATTGGCCCGAAGATTCGCGACGGCGATATTCTGCTGTGCGCCGCCAAGGACCCCTTCTCCCGCCTGATCGGCTGGAGCACCAAGAGTCCCTGGTCGCATGTGGCGATCGCCTATCGTTGGCCGGCGGCGGGGCGCCTGCTCGCCTTCGAGTGTGTGCAGCACATCGGCGTCCACGCCGTCTCCATCGAGCGGTTCATCAGCCAGACCAGCAGCGGCACGCACCCTTATCCGGGGAAGATCGTCCTGGCCCGCCACGCGGAAATGCCGGAGAAGGATGCGTTGAAGCCCCTGCTCGACTTCGCCATCGACGCCATGGGGGACCGCTTCTCGCCCGCCGAAATCATCAAGATCGCCACCCGCATCACGGTGGGCCGGCTCAATCGCCACATGCCCAAGGCGCTCGGCGCCAAGGATGAATTCATCTGCTCGGAATATGTCGATCGGTGTTTTCGCAAGGTAGGCGTCGAGATCAAATGGGACGGCCTGGGTTTCATCGCCCCCGCCGACTTCGCCTTCGATCCCAAGGTCCGAGCGATGGCGCAGTTCAAGACGCGGTGAGCCCTACAGCGTCAGCCCGTCGGGTTGCGGCTTTCCAGCGAGCGCCTTCGCGTAGATGCGGTAGGTCTTGTAGATGCGCGCGCCGAAGCCCTCCAGGATGTGGCGCATGGGCAGGTTGTCTTCCAGAATCCACGAATACTCCGCCTGGGTGATGCCGAGCTTCACGCCCTCGCGGCGGATGGCGTCGAGGATAACGAAGGGGGCGAAGGCGCCCCTGGGATCGCGCGCGAACTTGCGCTTTATCCCCATCAGGGGAACCCGCCCGCGCTTGACCCCGCGCACCTTCAGCCGCCACAGGAGTTTGGCCCAACCGAAGGGGAGAAGGCGGCCATCAAGGTCGTGGATGGCGTCGTTGAGGTTCGGCAGAAGCACCCCGAAGCCGGCCGGCTCGCCGTCGATTTCCAGGAACCAGACCAGGCGCGGATGAAGGATGGGCCGGATAGAACCCGCCAGATGCTTGGTCTCCGCTTCGGTCACCGGGGCGAAGCCCCAGTTCTGAGACCAGGCGTCGTTGAGAATATCGACCAGGATGCGAACGTCCTCGTCGAAGCGGTTCATGCGGACGGGGCGAAGCACCATGCCGGCCGGCAACGGACGCTTCAATCTCGCCTGGACGCCCGGCGTGAACACCGGCACGTCGGAGATATAGGCGAAGACATCCTTGGCCTTGGCGTAGCCCAGGGCTTCGATGCGCCGCCCAACGTAGGCGGGGTCGTGGCCCATCATCAGCATCGGCGGCGTGTCGAGTCCGTCGATCAGCAGGCCGACCTCTTCGTTGATGGAGAGATTGAATGGCCCCAGCACCTGGGCGCGACCGCGGGCGATGAGCCAGGACTCGGCGGCGGCGAACAGGGCGCCGAACACCTCCGCGTCGTCCTCGGCGGCGATCATGCCGAAATAGCCCGCCGGAGCGGCCGGGTCGGTGCGCGCCAGATGATCGATCTGGGCGCTGATCCGGCCGACGTCCCGCCCGTTTTTGTGGGCCAGCCAGAACTGGACGTCGGCGTGCTCGAAGAACGGGTTATGCTTGGGCGACAGCGCCTCGCGGCGCTCGAACATGAGGGGCGCGATCCAGTTGGGATCGCCGGCGTTGAGGCGCATGGGCAGGCGGATGAACCGGTCGAGCTCGGCGGGGGTGGTGACGGGCAGGATTTGCACGGCAGCGTTCATCCTTCGGCGTAGAGCAATATGCTGACCGCCCCGGCGGCGAAGGCGACGGGCGCGCCCCAAGCCGCCACGGCCGGCGGCAGGACGCCGGTCTGGCCCATGGCGGTGAGCAGGCCATCGGCCACCAGATACAAAAGGCCACAGCCCAGGCCGAAGATCACCGGCGCGGTGCGGTTGCTGCGCGCATGGCCCAGCGCCGTGGGAAGGGCCAGGAGCAGCATGATGATCGGCGCCACGCCCTCGGCCAGGGTGCGGTAGAGCCGCGTCTTGAACTGGCTGGGCGACTTGTCCACCGGACCCTTACCGAACAGGGAGCGATAGGCCGTGCCCGAGGTGATCTCATAGGCGTTGGCGAACAATCGCGCCGCGTCACTGGCGCGAAGGCTGGTGCGCCAGTCGGTTTCGCCGACGTCCATCGTGTCGGCCCGCGCCTGGCCAAGGTCGGTGACCGCCGCATCATGCAGCCGCCATCCCCCCGTCTCCGCCGTCGCGGTGGCGGCGGCCATGCGGCGGACAAGGGCGCCGCGATCGTCGCGCTGATAGACGGTGATGTCGCGCAGGGTGCGTCCGTCCGGCGTGGCGGCGCCGGCCACGACCACGTCCCCGTCGATGCGGAACCAGCGTGGCGCGGGGGTCTGTTTGGCCGATCCCGGCGCGCTGGCGCTCCACCAGGTGGCCAGGGCCTGTTCCGCCCGCGGGGTGACCTGGTCGGCCACCACCAGATCCAGGGCGGCCACCGCGAGGGCGACGGGCAGGGTACGGCGGAAAATCTCCCAGAGCGACATGCCGGTGATCCGCATCACCACCAGTTCGCTGTTGCGGGCCAGTTGGCTGAAGGTGAAGATCGCCCCGGCCAGCACCGCGAAGGGCGCCACCTGCTGGAACATGAAGGGCAGGCGCAGCAGCATGTAGCGGCCGATCTCCAGCGGCCCGCCGCGGGCCAGAATGTCGCTGGTCCGCTCCAGAAGGTCGATCAGTTGAAGAAGGCCCATCAGGGCGGCGGCCGCCGCCGCGGTGCGCACCAGCATGATCCGGGTCAGATAGGCCGAGAGGCCCAGGGCGCCCTTCTTGCGCATGGCCGTGGGCGCCGCCTTTGTGCGCCGCTCGAACATCGCCTCTATGCGCAGAAAGACGCCCGAGATCGGCGTGTCGCCCGGCCGGCGGCGGCTGGAGAGAAACAGCCACAGCCCGAATGTGGCCATCGCGGCGAAGATGCCCCCCATGGCCAGGGCCGGATCGATCTGGCCGTTGTCGGCGAAACTCTTGCACAGGGTCACCCCGTGGTGGAAGGCGACCAGAATCACCGCGCCGACGATCATCCCCGGCGCCCGGCGCCCGCGCTTGGCCGCCAGGGCCAAAGGCAGAGCCAGCAGGGGAAGGAAGGGGATAGCCATGGATCGCGCCAGACGCGCATAGAGTTCGGCCTCGAGGACCCGTTTGGGGATGAGGGCGTCGGGGCGGCCAATCTCGTTCACCAGTTCGGGCAGGGTCAGTTCCTGCTCGTCCCCGCCGCGAGGCAGGAGGGCCTGGCCGCCGGTCAAAATCTCGTGATCGGTGAAGTCGCCAAAGCGGAGCAGGCGGGCCGAGCCGTTGGCGGCGTCCGATAAGATCAGGCCGCCGCTCAGGCCCAAGTCGGTGGTCTTGCCGTCGGGCCGCAGGCCCAGTCTGCCCTGACTGGCGGTGACCACGGTCTCGCCGTCCTTGAATTTGCGCCGGATGAACACACCCTTGAGGCTATGGCCGGTGGCGTCCACCTCGTCGGCGGTGATCGTGAAATCTGGGCCGGCATGGAGGAAGACCTGCGGATCGAGTTGGGCGGTCCAACCGGCCTGGGTGGCGGCGTTGAGCACGGCGCGGTAGCCGAACCGGCTGTAGGGTTGGAGAAATCCCACCAGGAGGATGCTGACGATTCCCAGCACCACGCCGATGAAGACCAGGGGCGCGACGAGCCGCTCGAACGACACCCCGCCGGCCAGGATGGCGTCGATCTCGCTCTCCTCGTCCAGGCGGGCGATGACGATGAACATGGCCACGAAGAACGAGGCCGGCAGGGCGAGGCCCAGCTGATAGGGGACCAGATTGGTGATCAGGCCGAACAGATAGCCGAGCCGCGCCCCGTTCGACGCCAGTTCATTGATCAGTCGAAGGGTCTGTTCCAGCAGGAAGGCGACCAGGGTGACGCCCAGAACCGCCGCCGCCGGCAGGGCCAGCATGCGCAGCACATAGCCATCGAGAATCGACGGTCGCCAAGTTGTCTTGTAGGGGGCCGGGCCGAGAAGGGCGATCGGCGCCGCTTGGGTCGTCACCGGGCTAGACGGCCCCGCCGGCGCGACGGCGATCGGAGGTGAGGAAGCCCAGCCGCCGTCCGACGTCGGCGAAGATGGCCAGGGCCGTGTCGATCTGCGCGGTGGTGTGGGCGGCGCTGACGCTGGTGCGCAGAAGCCGCACATTGGTCGGCGTCGCCGGCGGCAGGGCGAGATTGAGGTAGAGGCCGGATTCCAGGAGCATCTTCCAGAAGATGACGGCGACTTCCTGGTTGGGCATGGCGACCGCCACGATCGGGTTGGCCTCAGGCCCGGTCTCGAAGCCCATGGCCGCCAGGCCGTCGTAGAGGCGCCGCGCGTTGCGCATCAAGGCGACCCGCAGCTCCGGCTCCGCCTGAAGCTTGACCAGCGCTTCCAGCGTCGAGGCGACCACGCCCGGCGGCAGGGAGGCGGTGAACATGTAGGGACGGCAGACAATCCGCATGATGTCGAAATCGGGACTGTCGGAGACGCAGAAGCCGCCGACGCTGCCCAGGGACTTCGAGAAGGTGCCGACGATGAAATCCACGTCCGCCTCGACGCCGGCGGCTTCGGCCAGGCCCCGCCCGGTCTCGCCCAGCACGCCAAGGGAATGGGCCTCATCGACCAGCAGATAGGCGCCCGTCTCGCGTTTGACGGCGGCGATTTCCTTCAGCGGCGAGGTGTCGCCCAGCATGGAATAGATGCCCTCGACCACGATCAGCCGATCGCCGGGCGCCCCTTCGAGCCGGCGCAGGCGCTTGTAGAGATCGTCGGGACTGTTGTGGCGAAAGCGGATGACCTCCGCTCCGCCCAGCCGCGAGCCGTCGTAGATGCTGGCGTGGCTGTCGGCGTCGAGCATCAGATGGTCGCCGCGGCCGACCAGGGTCGACAGCACGCCCAGATTCGCCTGATAGCCGGTCGAGAACACCATGGCGTGCTCCCGCCCGTAGAACGTCGCCAGAGCCTCCTCAAGCTTCATGTGCCCGTCGTAGGTCCCGTTGGCGACCCTCGAGCCGGTCGTCCCGGTGCCCTGGCTGCGGGTGGCCTCCACCGACTTTTCGATGCAGTCGGCGTCAAACGTCAGACCCAGATAGTTGTTGGTGCCCAGAAGGATGGTGCGCCGGCCGTCCAGCATACCCTCGGTGGGTGAGAGCACGCTGTCAAAGCGCACGTTCAGCGGATCGACGCCGTGCTCCAGCAGCGTGTCATAGGCGTGCCGATAGGCGGAATGTTTGGCGAGGATCGTCATGCTGGGTTTCCGCTCCGCAGGTCTTCGACCGCGTGGATCAAATCGCCCACCGTTTCGATCTGGGCGATCCGATCGAGGGGGATCGAGATATCATAGAAGTCTTCGATCGCCATGACGAAATTCATAACGCCCAGGGAATCCATGCCGAGATCCTCGACAATATCGGTGTTGTCGTCGATCTGAACGGGATGGCCGAGCACCTGCTCGAAGATCGACGAGATGTCGGCGCGCAGGAATCGGCCGGCCCCGACGGCGGCGCCGTCCACGAGCGCCAATTGATGGTCCTGCCGCATCCCGCCTGTCGCCGTCCCGTCAAGGAGCGCGAAGCCCCGAAGCACCGGCGCACCGTAACAGGTTTGAGACGGTCGCTTCAACCTTGCGGCGGATTTGTCGCTCCGCTCAGGCAGGGACGGCCGCGCCCGCCCGCTCAAAGGCCCCCGAAACATAGAGGCTTCTGGCCCGAGAACGGCTCAGTTTTCCCGACGAGGTGAGCGGCAGGGCGTGGGGCGCGATGAGCGTCACCTGGGCGTCCAGGCCGTGACGGGAGCGAATCAGATTGGCCGCCGCGGTGCGCAGAGCCTCCCGCGCTGGCGCCTCGCCCATGCGGCATTGGATCAGGGCGACCACCCGCTCGCCGTCGGCCTCGGCCACCGAAAAGACCGCGACATCGCCGCCTCGCAGGCCGGCCAACTCCCGCTCCACCGTCCATTCCAGATCCTGCGGCCAGACATTGCGGCCGTTGACGATGATGAGATCCTTGGCCCGGCCGGTAATGACGATCTGGCCGTCCAGGGCGTAGCCGAGATCGCCGGTGTCCAGCCATCCGTCGGCGGAAAGCACCTCGGCGGTCCGCGCCGCCTCGCCGAAATAGGTCTTCATCAGGCTGGGGCCGGCGGCGAAGATGGCCCCGACCTTGCGATCGCCAAGCGCCGCGCCGCCGGCCCCGCGGACCTCAAGCCGATGTCCGGCCAGCGCCTGGCCGCAAAGGGCGAATTC